>NZ_JRKB01000073.1:0-194752 GCF_000800945.1 Plesiomonas sp. ZOR0011 | reverse complement strand
ACGGCTTGCTGCGTTTTGGGATCCCGTTATTTCCAGAAGCCTCTATTGAATTTGCTCCGGTGGCGATGGCGCTGGGGATTGTCGGGATTTTCTACGGCGCGTTATTGGCTTTTGCACAGACCGATATCAAGCGGTTGGTGGCATACACCAGTATTTCCCACATGGGATTTGTGTTGATTGCGATTTATTCAGGCAGTCAGCAAGCTCTGCAAGGGGCGGTGGTGCAGATGATTGCCCACGGCTTATCGGCGGCGGGGATGTTTATTCTGTGTGGTCAGCTGTATGAGCGCTTGCATACCCGAGATATGCGTCAGATGGGCGGCTTGTGGGGGCGGATTAAGTTCTTGCCTGCGATATCGCTGTTTTTTGCGGCCGCGTCGTTGGGGCTACCGGGAACCGGTAACTTTGTCGGTGAGTTTTTGATCTTACTGGGTACGTTCCAGTTGTTACCAAAAGTGGCGGTAGTGGCAACGTTTGGCTTGGTGTTGGCCTCGGTCTATTCCTTGATTATGGTGCAACGCGCCTTTTTCGGGCCGGCCAAAGAAGCGTCAACATTACCGGCGATGAGTTCACGCGAGTTGTTTATTGTCCTGCTGCTGGCGGTATTACTGGTATTGCTGGGCGTGTATCCTCAACCGATTTTGGATACCACGAATACCGTGATGCTGAGTGTGCAGCAGTGGTTTGTGCCTTTGTCTCTGAGTAAGGTGTAAGAATATGGCATTGTCATTACAGTCGTTAGTCGCCGAGTTGCCATTGATTATTACCGGTCTCACCGTGGTGTTATTGATGTTGTTGATTGCATGGCAACGTCATCACTTGCTGGTTGCCACAGTGTCTGTGGTGGGGCTAAATCTGGCACTGTTATCGCTGTTTATTTGTGCGCAAGTGATCCCGGTGCAGGTAACGACACTTTTACAGGTGGATGGCTATACCCTGTTTTTCTCCGCGTTGGTGCTAATTGCTACCTTGGCCTGTTGCACGTTTGCTTACTTGTGGCTGCAAGATTATCCCGACAATCGAGAAGAGTTTTACCTGCTGCTGTTAATTGGCTGTTGTGGTGGCTTGGTCTTGGCGGGGGCGCGGCATCTGGCGGCACTGTTTATCGGTATCGAGTTGATGTCGGTGCCGCTATTTGGCCTGATTGGTTATGCGTATCGACAGAAACGCTCTCTTGAAGCCAGTATCAAATACATGGTGCTGTCTGCCGCGGCGTCGGCGTTTATTTTGTTTGGCATGGCATTGTTGTACGCCGAGACCGGAACCTTGGTCTTCGGTGAAATCGGCGCTCTGCTGCAAAACAAAGAGCTCTTTATGCCGGTGTTGCTGGCTGGGCTTGGCATGATGTTGGTTGGCTTTGGTTTCAAGCTCTCTTTAGCGCCGTTTCATCTGTGGACGCCAGATGTGTATGAAGGGGCGCCAGCTCCGGTGGCGACGTTTATCGCGACCGCCAGCAAAGTGG
The DNA here is from genome assembly GCF_000800945.1 of Plesiomonas sp. ZOR0011. NCBI lineage: Bacteria > Pseudomonadati > Pseudomonadota > Gammaproteobacteria > Enterobacterales > Enterobacteriaceae > Plesiomonas > Plesiomonas sp. ZOR0011. The sequence continues at coordinate 193,290 of NZ_JRKB01000073.1, read as the reverse complement.
CGATTTTTGCCGTACTGGTGCGGTTTTTACTGACCACACCGGTAGCCGATAACGGCGTGTTACAGCAAGTCCTGGGTGTGTTGGCGGTATTGTCTATCTTGTTCGGTAACTTGTTGGCGTTGAACCAGAACAATATCAAGCGACTGCTCGGTTACTCCTCGATTGCGCACTTTGGTTATGTGCTGGTGGCGTTGATTGCTGCTGATACGCTGCGTCTGCCCCAAGAGGCCGTTAGCGTGTATTTGGTGGCCTACATGTTCACGGCGCTGGGTGCGTTTGGCGTAGTGAGTTTAATGTCGAGCCCTTACAAAGGGCGTGATGTGGATTCTTTGTATAGCTATCGGGGCTTGTTCTGGCATCGTCCGGTACTCGCTGCAGTGTTAACCGTGATGATGTTGGCTTTGGCTGGTATCCCTTTGACGCTGGGCTTTATCGGTAAGTTTTATGTGATTGCGGCCGGTGTGCAGTCCGAGCTATGGGGATTAACGTTGGCGGTGGTGCTGGGTAGTGCCATAGGTTTGTACTATTACTTGCGTGTGATGGTTGCGTTATATCTGGCGCCGCAAGTGCAGCGCGTGCGTGATATTCAGGATAATTGGGCGCGTACCGCTGGCGGGGTGGTGCTGTTGCTGTCAGCAGCATTGGTGCTGTTGTTGGGGGTGTACCCACAACCGCTGTTATCGCTGGTTGCTATGGTACGGATTTTCCCGCTGCTGTAATTGTCATCCTGCGCGCTAACCCTGTGCCCGTGCTGGCATGTTAAAAACACTAAGCGCCCCAGAAGGGGCGCTTAGTGTTTATCCGGTATCCTTGCTCTTCGTGCTATTACACTAAACTGATTAGCGACTGCGTTTCTCAACCATGACGGTGAGCGGCTGTCTTCCCTGAGTTTAAACGGCTTACAGTTTAAATTGACCCACTTCCTGTTGCAGCTGACGGGTCAGAGTGGCCAGGTGCTCCGCTTGAGTGGCGGAGTGCTGCGCTTCTTGCGCCAACATAGCGGAGACTTCACGGATGGATTCCGTATTGGTGTTGATCTCTGCCGTTACCGAGGTTTGCTCTTCTGCCGCAGTAGCAATATGGCTCGCCATGTCGGAGATTTTAGTAATGGCACCGCCAATGGATTGCAGGTTTTCACTGGCCAAATCGGCATCATGAACGCTGGTATTTGCCAACTCATGGCTGGTGGTCATGGTGTTCACTGCGCGGTTGGTGGTGTTTTGCAGCGTTTCAATCATGGTTTGAATTTCTTGGGTAGAGGCATGAGTACGCTGCGACAGAACGCGGACTTCATCGGCCACGACCGCAAAGCCACGACCTTGCTCGCCAGCACGCGCCGCTTCGATGGCCGCATTCAGCGCCAACAAATTGGTCTGCTCTGCAATTCCCGTAATGGTGGCCAAAATCGAGCTGATGGCATGCGCATGCTGATTTAGCTCGCTAATGATTTGACCGGCACTGGCGACCTCGGCGGCCAGATCGCGAATTGAGCTTTGGCTTTGTTGAACCTGCGTTTGGCCTTGTTGACACAGAGATACTGCGTTTTGCGATGTGTGGGCGGTTTCCTCGGCATGGTTAGCGATCTCTTGGGTGGCGCTGGCCATCTCGGTGACGGCTGTGGCGACCATGGTGATTTCGTCTTGCTGGGTGGAGATGGCCACATTGTTGCTATTGGCAATATTAAAGGCTGCACTGGACTGATTTGTCAGTTCATCGGAGATCTGACTCAAGCGGCTGACCATGGCGTGCAAACGCTCAGTAAAGCGGTTAAATCCGGCGGCGAGCACCCCGATTTCATCGTGTGGATGTTGAGTATTGATGCGAACGGTGAGATCGCCTTCACCTTCAGAAATGTCATTAAGCGCGGTAGCAACGCGTTCGAGATCTTTAAATTGGCTACGGAAAAAGATCACGAGGAAAATACTAAAGACGATCAAAATGCCCAATGCGATCGCGCTTTGCAATAAAATCAAATTATTGGCATGAGCGAGAATGGCGTCTTTATCCATAATATAAATCATGGACCAGTCAGTTTTTTTAATCGGAGTGGCGTAAATCAATTTTTCATCATCGCCGAGCATCAGTGTGGTGAGAGCATGCGTGCTGTCGAGCTGATGAATATAATCGGGGGTAAAGACGCTGCTGATGGCGTTGATATTCTTCTGCCACATCTCTTTTTGCGGGTGGGCGACGATGGAACCATCGTTGCTAACTAAAATGGCATAGCCATTACCCGGCACGTCCATGTTAATCACTTCGTCGACCAGCTGCTGCAAAGATAAATCTGCACCCACGACGCCAATAATTTGACCATTTTCTTTTACCGGCTCGGCCATGGTGACAACCATAACTTGCTGGGTGGCGCTGATGTAAGGCGCGGTGGTGGTCAGTTGCCCTGCACTGATGGCAGATTTATACCAAGGGCGTTCACGTGGATCGTAACCGGCACGGTTTAACGACGGGTCTTGGCGGTACATCTTGCCATCAGCGGTGCCGTAGTAGGTCAGGCTGAAGTTAGCGGCTTGATGGGTTTGCAGTAATGCAGGCACCATATCGGCGGGCGGTGTTTTCTCCAGATGGTACTTTAAGGCGGACAACGCATTTTGCCGATCGGCTATCCAATCGGTGACACTTTGTGAGTAGGTTTTTCCCAGACGGTTAACTTCGATATAGGCATTGTTTAGAGCATCGTCTGTTACCGTTTTGTTGGAGATCAGCGATAAAGATAGCGCAGTAATAATAACTGCAGCGAGACTGCAAATAAGCAGCCTCGCTTTAAGCGAAAGGCGCATAATATACTCCGTTATGTATAGGGTTATTTTCCGTAAAACGGCGGGCAGGAATAATATGGGGAGTGTAAGTAATTAAGCGGGTTTTATCTTTGAATAGGATCACAAGAAATAGGCCAGCGTTGGCTGTTTGCTTTACTATCAAAATGGTCTTAATTAAGTATTTATACATGAAATAATCAAAGGTGCGTCATTTTAATGGCGGAACGATTTATTTTTGACGCTCCGAGTGGTTTTTTTATGAGGGAAATAGCATGATGCTAGCGTAAGCGTTTGATGCCCAGTGTTTCATATTCTGAGATTGAGGCTTGTTGTGATATCTGCTGCGTGAATGATTGGCTTTCTATCAGTATCACCTGTTTTTATTGTGTGTGTTCTGTTTTTGTTTTTGTTTGATTATCCCTCTGTATATTTTTATCGGAGTTTATTAATTACATGGGATATATATTTTGAGTAACATACGAGTGAATATTAACAACAGTAATAACAATAGTAACGTGTAAATAAACGTTTAAACACTTATTTCTTTAAGCGCCGATCTTCCATTTTCTTCAATGCCATATCACACAGCTTATCGGCTGCATTTAATTCGCTGAGAACCAAATGGGCATCTTCGATTTGTTGCTGCAGTTGGATGCGTTTATCTTCGATGAGATTTTGCATGCTGCGGATTTGCGCGCGGTTATCCCGCTCTGAGTCGTACCAATCAAACAAAATTTTGATTTCCGCGAGGGTAAAACCAAGGCGCTTGCCACGCAGGATCAGCTGCAGACGGATGCGATCTTGTTTGCCATAAATACGGGTATTGCCTTTGCGCCGAGGCGAAAGCAGGCCTTCATCCTCATAAAAACGGATGCTGCGGGTAGTGATCTCAAACTCATTAGCCAGTTCGGAGATACTGTAGTGGATGGAGTCCGGCATAACCTGCGATCCTTGCAAGATAAACGGTTGCTTTATAGATAAACGAGATCTCCCTTTATTTCAACGAATTGCGCGAAATAGCGGTAAATTTGTGTCGGTTATCTCACCGCTTGCTTGTGATGCTGGTCATACAAAAAGGCACGAATCGGTTCAGGAAGAGTGGATATGCGCAGATTCGAGGGGAAGAGTCAGGGGCCGCTCTGCCAGAACAATAGGCAGAGCGGAGCGCCGCAGATTAGGCTTGGATTCCGGACATGGCTAATTCATATTCCGGATTGTCCGTTTTTGGCACTGGACGTGCGCGACCTTCAGGGTCAACGGCTACATAGGTGAAGGTGGCTTCGGTGACACAATAACGCTGGCCGATAGGCTCGCTGGCCACTTTTTTCACCCAGACTTCCATGCGTACTTTCATGGAGCTGTTACCGACATGGACGGCTTTTCCATAACAGCACACGACATCGCCAACAGCGACCGGCTTGAGGAAGGTAATACCATCAACAGCGACGGTAACCACTCGTCCGTGAGCAATTTCTTTCGCCAAAATGGCGCCACCAATATCCATTTGGGACATGATCCAGCCACCGAAGATATCGCCGTTTGGATTGGTATCTGCTGGCATGGCAAGGGTGCGCAGCAATAAGATGCCTTCAGGTTTGCGAGGTTGTTCAGTCATACAGAGATCTCAAATGCTAACGGGCAGGCCCGGACATCAGCAAAGACCTCCACAAGGGAGGTCTTTTATTCAGGTTAATGGGTAATTATCGCTTACAACGGCGTGGCTGACTACGGCTGCTTATCGTTGGAGGCCGAATTGTCAGATTGTTCTGTCTGCGGAATATGGCGGTAGATATAGACTCCACTGAGGAGGGTAAAGGCCAGTGTCAGCAGTAACAGGCCAAACACTTTGAAGTTAACCCAGACCGATAACGGCAGATAGAACGCCACATAGATGTTGACCAGTCCACAGGTGGTAAAGAATAACGCCCACGCCAGATTCAACTTCTTCCAAATGGCGTCAGGCAGGGTAATTTCCTTGCCAAACATGCGTTGTACCAGTGTTGTTTTGGTCATCCACTGGCTGATCAGTAATGCAACCGCAAACAAGGCGTATACGGCGGTAACCTTCCATTTGATGAATACCGGATTATGCAAGACCATGGTCAAGCCGCCAAACACGGTGACGAGGCCAAACGTAATCAGCTGCATCTTTTCCACTTTACGCAGCAAGAACCATGTCAGGATAATCTGCACGGCGGTTGCAACAATCAGCGCACCCGTGGCGGCGTAGATGTCATAAAGTTTGTAGACCGCAAAAAAGACGATCAGAGGAATGAAATCTAACAGCTGCTTCATTAAATCCGTCTCTTGGTTGTAATGGAGGGCAAACTATACTCCATGATGTGGGGCAAGATAAATCCGTGTCAGAGATAAATTGCCCTTAATTGTTCGATGTCGGGCTGACGAACGCACCTGACTTACTTATCGAGCTTATCGAGCGCGCGAATCAGTACTGAGGTGTCACAGCGGCCATAGCCGGCGTCTTGCAGTGCGGCATACGCGTGGTCTACTTGACGGGTGATTGGTAGCTGGCTTTGATTATGCGCGGCTTCGTCAAAACAAATGGCCAAGTCTTTACGCATCCAGTCGATAGCAAAGCCAAAATCAAACTGATTGGCGGCCATGGTGGCGGCGCGGTTTTCCATCTGCCAAGAGCCGGCGGCGCCCAATTTAATCACATCGCGCACTTGCTCGACATCCAAGCCGGCATTTTGCGCAAAACGCACGCCTTCGGATAATCCGGCCAGTACACCGGCGATACAGATTTGGTTGACCATTTTGCACAGCTGACCACTGCCCGCAGGGCCCATCAGGGTCACGGCTTTGCCATAGGCGGTCATCACTTGCTGCGCTGGCGCAAAATGATTTGCATCTCCACCACACATGATAGTCAGCACGCCATTTTCAGCGCCCGCTTGGCCGCCAGAGACGGGTGCATCGATGAAATTCAGCTGATGAGCGGTGGCGTATTCGGCCAGCTCACGGGCTAAATCTGCCGAGGCGGTGGTGTGGTCAATTAAGGTTGCACCGCTTTTGGCGCCGGCAAAAATGCCGTCGTCACCGTAATAGACGGAGCGAACATCCTGATCGTTGCCCACACAGGTCATGATAAAATCGGCATCTTGCGCGGCTTCGCGTGGTGTGGCGGCCGCTTTACCACCGTGCTCAGCGACCCACTGCGCAGCTTTAGCTGCGGTGCGGTTATACACGGTCACCTGATGTCCGGCTTTTAATAAATGAGCAGCCATTGGGTATCCCATTACGCCCAGCCCGATAAAACTCACGTTTGCCATGCTATCAACTCCTTGTGTGTTTTCTGGTGTATTCGCATTATGAGGGGAGTAGGGTATACAACACCAGCATCGATCAGCTTTTTGAGGAAAACGTTTTGCAGGCACCGAAAGCGAAAAAAATCCCCTGTACCCACGTCAAACATGGTGAAGTCCGCCATGATCCCTATTACTGGATGCGAGAGTTGGACACCTCACCCGCGGTGATGGCGCACATTGAGGCGGAAAATGCGTATTGTTCGCATGTGATGTCGACGACTGCGACGCTGCAGACGCAGATTGCCCATGAGATCCGCAGTCGGATCCGCGAAGAGTGGTGCTCGGTGCCAGTGAGCGATGGGCCTTACCAATATTATTCGCGTTATACCCAAGGGGCGGAGTATCCGCTTTTTTGTCGTCGTCAAGGTGAGCATGGCGTTGAGGAAGTGTGTCTCAATGAACCTGAGTATGCGCAGGACAAAGCCTATTTTGATGTGGCCGGCGTTGAGGTGAGCCCGGATCATCGGTTGTTATTATGGGCAGCCGATGAGCAAGGCGATGAGCAGTTTTCCCTGCATTTACGTGACTTGACGTTAGAGGCGGATTTACCGCTGACGCTGGCGGCATGCTCTGGGAGTTTCTGTTGGTTTAATGATAATCGACATTTTGTCTATATTCGGTTAGATGAGCAAAACCGACCGCTTTCGGCGTGGCGCCACCGTTTAGGAACCACACAAGCCGATGATGTGTGCTTGTTGGATTTGCCAGATGGCGATCTGTTTTTGTCGGTTGAGCGCACGCGCGACAACCAATATCTGATTATTACGGCCGGTGGTTCGAGTTGCAGCCAGTGCTGGTATTTGCCGGCGGATAATCCGCAGGCGCAGCCACAGTTGGTGAGCCAACTGCGCGAAGGCGTGGAGTATTACGTTGACCACCGCCTTGGCGAGTTTTGGCTGTTGACCAACGATGAGCACCCGAATTTCCGAATTGCTCGTACTGCGGTTGCTACCCCATCGGCGGAGCACTGGCAGACGGTGATCGCGGGCAGTGATGAACGGCTGCTGGATAGCGTCTCTTGCTTTGCTGGGTTTGTGGCCTATAGCTCGGTACGTGAAGGCTTAAGTGCGCTGTATGTCTGGTTTGAGGATCGGCCCGAGCAGCAATTGCAGTTTGCCGATGCGGCTTGGGAGTGCGGGTTTGGCTCCAATCCTGATTTTATGACTCGGCGTTTGCGTTATAGCTACTCGACGCTCGTGCAGCCAGTGGCTATCTCGGAATACGATGTGGATAGCGGTGAGACGACCTTGTTACAGCAATATCCTTTGCCGGGATTTGATCCGCAGCAGTATGAGATTTTGCGTTTGTGGGCCACTGGCCATGACGGGGTTAAAATTCCCCTGACCATGGTGAAGCCAACGCGTGTAACTGGGGCGGCGCCACTGGTGCTGTGCGGTTATGGTGCGTATGGCGAGGTGGACGACTTGGGGTTGGCTCGTAGCTGGTTGCCATTGCTGGAGCGCGGCATGATTTGTGTGCAGGCACACGTGCGCGGTTCGGCGACGTTGGGGCGTGATTGGTATGAGCAAGGTAAACTTGCCCATAAACAAAACAGTTTCCGCGATCTGATTGCCTGCACCGAATACCTGATTGCACAAGGCTACACCCGCGCAGGGATGGTCGGTATTTCAGGTGGTAGCGCGGGTGGTTTATTGGTAGCGGCGGCGTTGAATTTGCGCCCAGAGCTGTTTGGGGCAGTGGTGGCGGCTGTGCCGTTTGTCGATACGTTGACTACCATGCTGGACCCTTCTTTACCGCTGACCTGCTTGGAATATGATGAGTGGGGCTGCCCAGAAGAGGAGGATGCGTATCAGTGGATCCGCGCCTATTCCCCGTATGACAATCTGCAGCCGAATGATTTTCCTCCGGTTTTGGCTACGGCTGGGCTGCACGATACGCGTGTAACCTATTGGGAGCCGTTAAAGTGGATTGCCAAGTTGCGCGATATGCAGCAGGGCAACGCGCCGCTGTTGTGTCGCACCGAAACCGAAGCGGGGCACGGTGGAGCATCGGGTCGCTATGGCTGGATTGAGGAAGCGGCCTTGATTGATGCGTTTTTAATTCGCTTTTTGCAGGCCAAGACCGAGCCGCAGGTTTCGGGGGTGTAATTGGTAAACGTAATGGCGACAGTATTTATGGCCGCTTGATTCGCTGATAACGCACTCAACGGCAGATAAATAAAGCACTGTAATGTAGCGGAGGACGTGAGCGATCTGTGCTGGGATCTGCTAACGTAACTTTATAGCGCGGAGTAAATATTGCGCTATTGCTATTAAAGTAAAGTTGCTGAGCGCGTGGGTATAGCTCGGGCGTGGCAGGCTACTGCATTTATACAAGGAGTGTCACCGATGTTCCGTAAGGTCATGGCTCGCTGGTTTCCCGGCTTGGCCGCATTAGGCCAGTATCAAAAGGAGTGGTTACGCACGGACATCCTTTCCGGCATCTCGGTGGCGGCGGTTGCGTTGCCGGTCGCTATTGCGTATTCCAGTTTGGTCGGGGTTCCGGCGGCGGCAGGGCTTTATTCTTGTATTTTGCCGATGCTGGCGTATGCCGTGTTTGGTTCATCCCGCCAGCTGATTGTGGGGCCGGATGCGGCAACGTGCGCGGTGGTGGCGGCGACCGTCGCGCCTTTGGCGATGGGAGATAGCGAGCGTTATTGGCAGTTGGTGGTCATGATGACGGTGATGACCGGCATCTGGTGTCTGATTGCCAGCCGTTTTCGCTTAGGGATGTTGGCCGATTTTCTTTCGCGTCCGATTTTGGCTGGTTTACTCAACGGCGTGGCGGTGACCATTATCGTCGGTCAGCTCAGTAAAGTGTTTGGTTTTACCTATGAGCAGCGCGGATTGATTGAGCGGGTACTGGCTGGGGCGCAGTATTTGCAGCATTCACATGTGGTGACGACTGCGCTCAGTATCTTGACGTTGGCGACCATTTTGGTGTGCCGGCGTTTGCGCCCACGGTGGCCTAACGCGCTGGTGGCGATGATTGTCGCGGCAGCGGCGGTTTGGTTGCTCAATTTAGGCCAGCAGGGCGTTGCGACCATTGGTTATGTGCAGGCCGGATTGCCGGTTGTGCAATGGCCGGTGTTTCCACCTGAGTTACTGCGCAATATGGTGATGCCAGCCCTGAACTTGGCGGTGGTCAGTTTTGTCAGCATGATGCTGACAGCGCGCAGTTTTGCTGCCCGTAATGGCTATGATATTGATGCCGATCAGGAGTTTCGCGCGCTTGGTATTATCAATTTGGCGTCGGCGTTTTCCCAAGGCTTTGCGATTAGTGGCGCAAGTTCGCGTACCGCAGTCAATGATGCCAATGGCGGTAAATCGCAGTTGGTGTCGATCGTTGCGGCGTTGATGATTGCCTTTGTGATGTTTTTCCTGACCAATCCTTTGCAGTATGTGCCCACCGCGGCGCTGGGCGTGGTGCTGATTTACTCCTCGTTTTATCTGATGGACCTGCGCGGGTTATGGGCGTTGCGTAAACGCAATAAAGGCGCGTTTGGTCTGGCCGTGTTTACTTTTATCAGCGTACTGGTGATTGGCGTGATCCCCGGCATCATGATGGCGGTATTGCTGGCATTAGCGCAGTTTATGAAAACGGTGTTTCGTCCGACCGAACAGCAATTGGGCCTCGATAGCAATGGGCTGGTGCGTTCGCGCGGTAACGGTAATGGGATCCGTCCGCTGCCAGAGGTATTAATGTACCGTTTCAACTCACCGCTCACCTACTTTAATGCGCCCTATTTTAAAAAGCGGGTGCTGGAGCTGGTGGATGAGGCCGAAGAGCCGGTGCGTTGGGTCGTGGTGGATGCGGTATCTAGCTTTACTCACGCTGACGTTAGCGTCATGGCGGTGTTGGAAGAGCTGAAAAATGAATTGCGTAAACGGCGTACTCGTTTAGTCATGGCTGGGCGTACAACGGAAATCTCGCGTTGGATTAAAAACTCCGATTTGCAAAGTGGTGACGATGGCATGGTGCTGGTACCGGATATTTATCTGGCGGTACGGCTGGTACAAAGTGCGCAGTGTGTGGAGTGTTCACTGGATGGTGGCGGTACGGCGTAATCTGATTACTGCATGTGGGATTTGTGTGTAGAGAGGGAATAGAGATCACCTCTTCGTCTGCTCAAATATCCCCGAATACCCCGAGAGCAAAAACGCAAAACGGCAGATTTCTCTGCCGTTTTTTATGCAATGCCGTTTTCTCGAGGTACTTGCTCGCGCTAGCGATTGATGATTATTCCACGCTTGCAGTACTGGCTTGCTCCTGTTGTGGTGCTAATTTCAGCATATACAGACGGAACAGGAAAATCAGCATCAGGGCGCTGGTTAGGTTATAGACCACACTCACCAGCAGTGCAAACAGTGATGGATGCAGGTTCAGCGCATTATCAATCAGCCCCAGAATGTAAACCGATGGCAGGCGCAGGCCTAGGTAGATAAACAAATAGCCTTGTAAGACCAAACGCATCCACGGTGTCGCACCGGCCCAGCTTGCTTTCATGGCATCTAGCATGTGCAAACGTTCGCTGACTAAAAAGCAAGGGGCGAAAGACAGTCGAATCGCCACATAAATCCCTGGCAGGATCAGCGCTAAAAAGCCGACAAAGGTCGCCAGTCCAGATAATACTTCCAGCCCTAACATCGAGAAATAGAGCGGCACACCGGCTTTCAGTGCGGTCATGGTGTTAGCTTGAAAACCACGGGAGCTTAGCAATACCAGACTCAGCAGACTGACGCTAAACAGCGGAGTGGTCAGGATGTTCAGCAAAGTTTGTGTGCGCATGCTTTGCATCATGATTTGGTCTTGCGACAGTTCGATGGAGTCTGGAGTTCCTATCATCAGGTATTCTGCCAGAACCACAATCACAGCAACGATCAGTGAAAGCAGCAGCACCGTATTCAGGTGATTACGGATAAAGTTAGCGCTGTCGCGTAATAAAGTTTGAGCGGTGATAGGCATGAAGTCTCCCCACAGTTCATGCAAGATTCTGTTTCGGGGGCTGATTGTAGCGGGTAGCAGCCCTCAAATGAAAGGGCTGCAGTGTGGTAATCGGTGTTTGTTCGCTGATGTGGGCTAATTTTCTGAAAATTTCAGTTTTAGATTAAGGTTCAGGCCGGTTCAGCCTCCGGTAGAGACGGTTGCCAAACGGGAACCGGTAAGGGCGGTAAACCATGTGCGGCGCGGGCTTTATCGCAGTCAGGGTTGTGGACGCCGTTTTCACCGGACATGGCAAATTGCCGACAGGTGCTGGAGCGTTGATGATACATACTGCAACTGACCGACTCACCAATCTGACCAGTTAACGCCACACAGCGCGCCGGACGTTGACCGGTGCCCTGCATGCAAACCAGATGCGGAGTCACTTGTTCAGTGAGATGTTCGGGTACTAAACCACCGCCTTCGGTAGTTTCGCCCCAGTAGAAAGAAACGCGGAAATAGGCGCAGCACGCGCCGCAGCTGACGCAGGGATTTAACTCATCACTCATGATTGCACACAAACTTCACTGTTATGGAGCAGACCACCACGCCTTTCGTATGCCTCAATGCTCATTTCTATGAGCGGGCGGGCGAAAGGGGTGTTTTCAACGAACTAATTCACTGCTGCGTTTTATAGCGCGGCGGCTACCGCTCTTCAAGAGGGGGCAAGAAATATCGCTGTAAATCAGTGCGATGACGGGATGTGGCTCGTAAGTATGCGTTTAACTGCCGCGGCAGCGGTGTGAAATAGGGCATGGGAAAAGCCGATGCGCTCAATCCTCTGGATGTGGAAAAAAACAGGCCGGTGGCGCCGACCTGTTATCGGGGATTGGGGTAACGCCCAGTTATGCTGCAAATTAGCCGCGATGGGTGGCCGCTTTCATGGCCTGAACAAACGCATGCAAGTGTTGCAGCATCTGCTCTGGCTGGGTTTGGTACTGTTCGATGATTTTCACCACCGCCGAGCCGGAAATAGCGCCTGCCGCGCCGGCATCCAGTGCTGCTTTGACTTGAGCTGGCTCTGCAATTCCAAAGCCGAGCAGGGCTGGCGGTGCATTATGATCGCGCAGCTGCGCCATAATGTGCTCCAGTGGCATCACGGCTTTTTGCTCAGCACCGGTTACGCCAGCGCGCGAGAGCAGATAGGTGTAGCCTTGTGAGCATGCCGCCACACTTTGCACGGTGGCACTGTTCGCATTCGGTGGGCAGATGAAGATGGTTTCGATGCCATGCGCTTGCGCCGCCACACGAAACGGCAGTGATTCTTCAACGGGCACATCGGCAATTAACACGGAGTCTACGCCGCTTTGTACACACGCAGCGTAAAACGCATCAATGCCGCGGGCATAGACCAAATTGGCGTACATCAGCAGCCCAATGGGGATTTTGGGATGGCGAGCGCGGATTTCGCTCAGCATAGCGAAGCACTGAGTTGGCGTGATGCCAGATTGCAACGCGCGCAAGCTGGCACCTTGAATGGTGGGGCCGTCGGCAGACGGATCCGAGAACGGAAAGCCCAGCTCTAGAGCATCGGCACCAGCTGCAATCAAGGTGTCAATAATTGCCAGCGATTGTTCACGGTTGGGGTCGCCCAGCGTAACAAAGGGGACAAATGCGCCTTCATGGCGTTCGGCCAGTGTCTGAAACAGTGTTTGATAACGGCTCATTGCATCACCCCGCGCGCTTGCAAAATTTTGTGAACGGTAAAAATATCTTTGTCGCCACGACCGGAAAGGTTAACCACCAGCAATTGCTCTTGCTGCGGATTTTCGCGTGCCATTTTCAGGGCATGCGCCAGCGCATGTGAGGATTCCAGCGCGGCAATGATCCCTTCGTGCCGAGCAATTTCTTGGAATGCGTCTAACGCTTCGTCATCGGTGATCGACACATAATCTGCGCGGCCAATGCTATTCAGGTGTGCATGCTGCGGGCCCACGGAAGGGAAATCGAGACCGGCAGAGATGGAGTAGGACTCTTCAATTTGTCCTTCTGTGTCTTGCATGATGGGGCTTTTCATCCCAAAGAAGATCCCCACTTTGCCATGCTTGAGTGGCGCACCATGTTGGCCGCTCGCAATGCCGAGTCCACCTGGCTCGACACCGATGAGGCGCACGGAGGTTTCATCGATAAAGTCCGCGAACATGCCGATGGCGTTGGAGCCTCCGCCGACACAGGCGATCACAGCATCCGGCAGTCGGCCTTCTTTTTCCAGAATTTGGCGCTTGGTTTCTTCACCAATCATGCGCTGAAATTCACGCACAATGGTGGGGAAGGGATGAGGGCCTGCCGCCGTGCCCAATAAGTAGTGTGCGGAGGCATAGCTGGCAGACCAATCGCGCATTGCTTCGCTGCAAGCATCTTTTAAGGTTGCCGAGCCTGAGGTTACCGGGATCACCTCTGCGCCCATCAGTCGCATGCGAAATACATTCGGCGATTGACGTTCCACATCTTTCGCGCCCATGTAGATGCGGCATTTGAGTCCGAGCAGCGCGCAGGCCAGCGCGGTGGCGACGCCGTGTTGTCCGGCACCGGTTTCTGCGATGATCTCGGTTTTGCCCATGCGACGCGCCAGCAGGGCTTGTCCCAACACTTGGTTGGTTTTGTGCGCGCCGCCGTGCAGTAAATCTTCGCGCTTGAGGTACAGCTTAGTGCGCGTGCCGGCGGTGAGATTACGGCACAGGGTCAAGGCGGTCGGGCGTCCGGCGTAGTTGACCAACAGGTCGTGCAGTTCAGCTTGAAACGCAGGATCTTGGCGAGCCTCAATGAACGCTTCTTCCAGCTGCTGCAAGACAGGGATCAAAATCTGGGGGACGAACATCCCGCCAAATTCACCAAAATACGGATTAAGCTTGGTCATGCTGAAACTCCCTGCTGACGTAAACGTGAGAATACGGTACTGATTTTGTCCTGACTTTTGATCCCCGGCGCGCTTTCTAAGCCGGAGTTAAAATCGAGGCCTGCGGCACCTAAGTGCTGCGCTGATTCGGCGTTATCGGGGTTTAGACCACCGGCGAGCAACACGTTGTCGAGTGGTAACCCTTCTAATAACGCCCAGTTAAAGGTGCGTCCGGTGCCGCCGAACTGGCCTTGTGCTTCGCTGTCGAGCACATAGCGATCGACATCCGGCAGATCCAGTTTAGGGGCATGCTCGCCCACGGGCAGCGCTTTCCAAATTTGGCACTGGGTCGGTAATGTTTGCCGTAAGGCGTGGATATACGCCGCATCTTCACTGCCGTGGAGTTGCACCGCATGTAAACCTAGGCGCTCAACGGTCAGTGCGATGGTTTCTGGTTTGGCGTTGCGAAACACGCCAACGTATTGCAGCGGTGCGGCGGCTTGAATGGTTTTTGCTGTGGCAATATCCACATAGCGCGGCGATTTGCCAACAAAGATCAGCCCGCCGTAGTAAGCGCCGGCTTGATAGGCGGCCAGGGCATCTTCAGGGCGCGTCAAACCACAAACTTTGTTTTCCCCCAGCAGCACGCGGCGCACCGCTTGATTCAAATCAGGCTCGGCCATCAGGGCGCTACCAATCAAAAAGCCATGTGCGACTTGCCCGAGTTGACGGATCTGGCGATGTTGGTGGATACCGGATTCGCTGATCACCAGCACATCTGGCGGTAACATGGCGGCTAATTCAACCGTGCGCGAGGTATCAATGCTCAAATCCCGCAGATTGCGGTTATTGATGCCAACTACTCGCGCCCCGAGAGTCACCGCGCGTTCGGCTTCTTCTCGATTGCTCACTTCAGTCAGCACGCCCATGTGTAGGCGATCGGCCACCGCGTGCAGCGTGCGGTAGGTTTCATCATCGAGCACAGACAGCATCAGTAAGATGGCATCGGCTTGATGATGGCGTGCCAGATAAATCTGATATGGGTCAATGATGAAATCTTTGCACAAGACAGGTTGGCGCACTTCTTGTCTGACTTGCGGTAAAAACGCAAAGCTGCCCTGAAAGTATTTTTCGTCAGTCAGTACCGAAATGACCGAAGCATAAGGTGCGTAGACCCGAGCAATTGCTGCGGGATCAAAATCAGCGCGGATCAGCCCCTTAGAGGGGGAAGCTTTCTTGCATTCCAAAATAAATGCCGGTCGGTTTTGGCGTAGCGCCGCATAAAAATCCCGATCGCTGGGGTGAATATCCAGAATAAAGCTTTCCAATGGCTGCGCGCTTTTTTGCTGCGCAATCCAATGGTGTTTGTCGGCGACAATGCGGCTTAATACAGTCTCTTTCATCCTTAACCTCGGGCTGCAAGAAGTTGAACTTTGCGCAGGGCCTGATCTCCGGCCAGCACAGCTAATGCCTGTTCTGCATTGTGCTTGAGATCCTCGTGCCCGAATAGCCGCAGCAGTAAGGCAACGTTAGCTGCTACGGCATGACGTTGTGCGGTAGTGCCTTGTCCTTGCAGTAATTGCGTGAGAATGCGCGCATTTTCACCGGCATCGCCACCACGTAAGCTCTCCAGTGGCGCAGCGGTTAAACCAAAATCGTCCGGCGTTAAGGTATAGGTGTGGATATCACCGTCGCGCAGCTCAGCTACTTGGGTTGGGCCATGCAGTGCCACTTCATCTAGGCCGCTACCGTGGACCACCGCGGCGCGCGTAAAGCCCAATTCGCGCAGTGTTTCGGCAATCGGTAACAGCAGCTCTGGCGAGTAGACACCCATTAATTCCAACGGTGGACGCGCAGGATTAATCAAGGGGCCGAGCACATTAAAGATGGTGCGTGTTTTTAGCTGCTGGCGCACCGGCATGGCGTGGCGCACGCCGCCGTGGTATTGCGGCGCGAATAAAAAGCACACGCCTAAGTCATTCATGGCTGCACGTGCTTGCTCGGCCGGTAAATCAATGCGAATACCCAGTGCACTTAACACATCAGAAGAGCCGGTTAAGCTCGATACGCTGCGATTGCCATGTTTGGCAATGCGAACATCACAGCAGGCGGCAACAAATGCGCTGGCGGTGGAGATATTGATGCTGCCGCTGCCATCGCCGCCAGTGCCGACGATATCGGCAAACAGATAATCTGGGCGTGGGAACGGCTGGGCATGGGCCAGCAGCGCTGAAGCCGCGCCGGCGATCTCTTGCGGCGTCTCGCCACGCACTTTCAATGCGATCAAGACTGCAGCCAGCAATTCTGGCGGCATAGCGCCTTGAATGATGCTGTCAAACAGAGTGTGGCTTTCGTCGCGCGTTAAGCTGTCGCGGCGGAATAATTTGTCCAGAATGGCTTGCATCGTCTATTCCTTCTTCGAGCAGTTCCGTATTCGGTCGGTGTCGTGATTCGGGCTGTTGAGCTAGCCTCAAGCTGTTGGGATGGCGCTCTTGGCGCTGGCCCAACGCAGTGCATTCGCCAGCAAGACAGCACCTTGTGTGGTGAGAATCGACTCCGGATGGAACTGGAAACCGCAGACGCGATCGCTATCTTGGCGAATAGCCATCGGGATCCCTTGATATTCCGCGCAGACCGTCAGTGTGCTCGGTAGATTGCTACCGGCTAGCGAGTGGTAACGGGCCACGGGCAGTGGTTGTGGCAGGCCGGCGAACATGGCTTGCCCGTCATGGCTAATAGCGGAGGCTTTACCGTGAATAATCTCACCGGCCGTGCTGACGGTGCCGCCATAAGATTCGATCAGGGCTTGATGGCCAAGGCAGATGCCGATAATCGGTACGTGTCCTTTGACGTCTGCAATCAAGGCTGGCATGCAGCCCGCCGCACTCGGTGCTCCAGGCCCTGGCGAGAGCACTAAGACGGCGCTCGATTGCTGGTTTAGCTCACGTAATTGCGCGGCGATGTGCTTGGCATCGACACTGTTACGAAATACGGTGACTGGGCATCCGAGTAAGCGGAATTGGTCGACTAAGTTATAGGTGAACGAGTCAAAGTTATCGAGTAGCACGACATGCGGCATCGCAGCGGTATTGACGTTGGACATCATGGTGCCGGATACAGTGGCCGATGAATTTAGCATGATGATGCCTCCTGTACGTTGGTCTGCCCGAGCAATGCTGCTTGGCTCTGCGGCACTGATTCGTGCAGCGTAAATTGATGAGCGCGGGCGATAGCGCTGATCACCGCTTGTGCCTTAGCGCGGGTTTCGTCAGCTTCGGCTTGTGGCACCGAGTCGTACACCACACCGGCACCGGCTTGCACACAGGCGATACCATTTTCGACATAGGCTGAGCGGATCACGATGCAGGTATCCAGATCGCCTTGGCCATTCATGTAACCCACTGCGCCACCGTAACTGCCGCGGCGAGTTTGTTCGGTTTGGTAAATCAACTGCATCGCGCGAATTTTGGGCGCGCCGGTCAGGGTGCCCATGTTCATGCTGGCTTGATAGGCGTGCAGGGCATCAAGATCACTACGCAGAGTGCCAACAACACGTGAGACTAAATGCATGACGTGGGAATAGCGGTCGACGTGCAGCAGATCGGCCACATAGCGGCTACCCGGTTCGCTGATCCGGGCAACGTCATTGCGTGCCAAGTCAACCAGCATCATGTGCTCGGCCAGCTCTTTTTTATCCAGCCGTAAATCCAGCTCCAGTCGGCTATCCAGATCGCGGTCTATTTCGCCTTGTGCAGTTTTACCGCGTGGACGGGTGCCGGCGATGGGGTAGATTTCGACTTGGCGGGTATCGGCGCTGAATTTCAAGGCACTTTCCGGGGAAGCCCCAAATAGCGTGAACAGCGGATCTTGCAGGTAAAACATGTATGGGCTGGGGTTACTGCGCTTGAGTTCGCGGTAAGCCGCTAACGGGTGTGGGCACGGCAAGCTGAAACGGCGAGACGGTACGACCTGAAAGATATCGCCGCACAAAATATGCTGCTTCAGCGTTTGCACGGTGGCACAAAATTCCGCATCCGATTGGCTAAGGTGCAAGTGGGCGATGCTCGCTTCTGGTGCCTGCGCCGGCGCTGGCAAGTGGTGCAGCTGTTGGTTGAGCTGCAATAAGCGGTCACTTAAGCGCTGTAGCTCATGCTGGCAGTGCGCAAATAAAGACGCCTGCAGGTGCGCTTGGCGGTGCTGGTGGTCGATGATCAGCAACGTTTCGGCCACATAAAGGCAAAAATCAGGGCATTGCTGCTGGCTTCCCACCTCGGGCATTGGCTCGAATTGGGCCGCTAAATCGTAGGCGAACAGTCCACCGATAAACAGGGCATGCGGGTGCTGAGGGTTAAAACTCAAGCCGTGCAGTAACGCGCGCACGCTGTCAAAAACTGACAAACTTTTCAGCCGTGAATCTTCATCTTGCGCCGTTGCGGAGTGGGCGGCTCCTGTGGGAAAGCGTAGCGTAAGCGCAGCAGGCTCACGCTGGGCATCCACGCTGTCTGGTAGCGTGTGTTGCAACACATCCAGCAGGCGGCGTCCGTTATCACTGTGCGCCTGCACGTTGACCTGATTCCCTCGACACACAATGCGCAATGCGGCATCAATCAGCAGCAAACTTTTCAGGTTTTCCTTGCTATCAATTTCAGCTGAATCCAGCAGTAAGCAGGCCGCTTGTTCGGCGCACAGAGCCTGAAAAATCAGGGTGGGATCCTGATGATACGGAACATCGCGCTGTAAAATCTGAATCAGTGAGGCCATATCGTTTTATTCCTTTAATACTTCTGTTATCTCGTGGCGCGTATAAACACGCATAAAAAAACCCGCAAAGTGCGGGCTTGATGGTGTGACGAGCTGAGTTAACCTCAGGTACGTGCCACAACGCTGCCCGCATAGGTATCACGCCACCAACCTGCCAGAGGTAGAGTGCAGATAGTTGTGTGGTAGTGGCGGACGAACAGCGTTGACATAACAGACTCCTCATTGGTCACAGCAGCAAGAGTGGGTGTGGTGCCGGGTGTGTTACACGGTTATTCGGCATGCCAAACTTGCTTGGCTTGTGTACTATTAAGCTGATACGAGTGGGTGTTGTCAATCCCTGATTGTGAGTTTTTATTATAAAAACGCTGCGATGGTGTTAGTGACGGGTTGTTTTACTGTTTGGCTGCGTGATGTGTCACAACCTCAGGGGTAACGAATATCCGTTTGCATTGTACCGTTTGAACATCATTTTGTTTGGGCGGCGAGTAAGGGATGTGTGTTATAAGGCTGCTGTTAATTTTTTGGAAAACGGAAATGAGTCATGACCGACAACGCAGAACGCGGCGTAGAGCAGGGTGCAGAACAGCGCGCAGGACAGAACTTAGTGCCTTTGTTTGATTTACACAGCCACAGTCAGGCTTCTGATGGCAGTTTATCGCCGGAAGAATTGGTCCTACGGGCAGCCGAGCAAGGCGTTACCGTGTTGGCGTTGACTGATCATGATACGGTGGGCGGGTTAGACGCGGCCCATCACGCCATTGCGCAGCATGCGCTTGCGCTGCGTTTGATTAATGGCATTGAGATATCCACCTGTTGGGAAAATATCGAAATTCATATTGTGGGTTTGGGCATTGCGCCAACGCATCCTGAATTGCAGCAATTGATTGGCGAGCAGCAGCAAAAACGTACCGAGCGCTCGGAAGAGATGGCGCGCCGTTTGGAAAAACACCGCATTCCTGATGCCTTGGCAGGAGCGCGTAAATATGTGCAAAGCGGCAGTGCAATTACCCGAGCTCACTTTGCCCGTTACCTGATGGAGCTGGGCGTAGCGTCCACCATGCAAGGCGTGTTTAAGAAATATCTGGCAAAAGGGAAAATAGGATATGTTCCGCCGCAATGGTGTACAATAAATCAAGCAATTAGCGTGATTCACGCTGCTGGCGGACAGGCCGTGCTGGCTCATCCGGGGCGCTATGGTTTATCGGCAAAATGGCTGCGAAAATTGTTAGAGACATTTTCGCAAGCCGGCGGTGATGCCATGGAAATTGCACAGTGCCAGCAGGCCCCGCAGGAGCGGGCTCAACTGGCGGCGTATGCAAGAGAATTTAATCTGCTGGTTTCACAGGGATCTGATTTCCATCAGCCTTGTTCGTGGATCGAGCTGGGGCGGAAATTGTGGCTACCAGCAGACTGCACGCCGGTGTGGCATCAGTGGCCAGACTCTGACACACGGCAGGAGGAATAATATGAGCCAGTTTTTTTACATTCATCCCGATAACCCACAAACGCGTCTGATTAACCAGGCGGTGGCTTTGCTGCGCGAAGGCGCGGTGGTGGTGTACCCGACCGATTCGGGCTATGCCATGGGCTGTATGCTGGGCGATAAGCATGCGATGGATCGAATTGTACGCATCCGTCAATTAGACCCAGAGCATAACTTTACCTTGGTGTGTCGCGATCTGTCTGAGATCTCGTTGTACGCACAGGTCAGTAACTCCGCCTTTCGCTTGATCAAAAATAACACGCCGGGCGCTTACACCTTTATTTTGAAGGCGACTAAAGAAGTGCCGCGCCGCTTGATGACGCCAAAGCGTAAAACCATTGGTCTGCGGGTGCCTGATAACAATATTGCGCAAGCCTTGTTGGAAGCGTTGGGTGAGCCGTTGATGTCCACCTCGCTGATTCTGCCGGGCAATGATTTTACTGAGTCTGATCCAGAAGAGATCCGCGATCACTTAGAACATCAGGTCGATTTGATCATCAACGGCGGTTACCTTGGCCAACAGCCTACCACCGTGATTGATTTGACCGAAGATGCACCGGTTATCGTGCGTGAAGGGGTTGCCGATAGCGCGCCATTTCATTGATGCGCGGCGGTGCATCAGGTATGATGCTGCCCCCTTTGGGTAAAGCCTCAATCGGGCAGCTTACCGAAACGAAATCCGAAACGAAACACACTAGCGACGCCTGTGAAGGCGACAATGAGAGGTTGGCTCAATGAGCGAAAAACTGCAAAAAGTATTGGCCCGTGCCGGTCACGGTTCCCGACGTGAAATTGAAGCAATGATCGAGCAGGGACGTGTCAGTGTCGATGGCAAAGTAGCGACACTCGGTGATCGTGTTGATACTCGCCAACCGCTGAAAGTGCGTATTGACGGTCATATTGTTTCCATCAAAGAAAAAGACGAAGTGATTTGTCGCGTTCTGGCGTACTACAAGCCGGAAGGTGAGCTTTGTACGCGTAAAGACCCGGATGGTCGTCCGACCGTATTCGATCGTCTGCCACGTATGAAAGGGGCGCGTTGGATTGCCGTAGGCCGTCTGGACGTGAATACCTCAGGTCTGCTGCTGTTCACGACCGATGGTGAACTGGCGAACCGTCTGATGCACCCAAGCCAAGAAGTTGAACGTGAGTACTCTGTACGTGTGTTTGGCGCGGTGGATGATGCCATGTTGCAACGTCTGCGTCTGGGCGTGCAGTTGGAAGATGGTCCGGCGTCCTTTAAGTCGATCAAGTTCCAGGGCGGTGAGGGTATCAACCAGTGGTTTAACGTCACCCTGACCGAAGGCCGTAACCGTGAAGTGCGTCGTCTGTGGGAATCACAGGGCGTGCAGGTGAGCCGTCTGATCCGTGTGCGCTACGGTGACATCAAGCTGCCTAAGCTGGTGCCGCGTGGTGGCTGGGCAGAGCTGGAACTGAAAGATGTGAACTACTTGCGTGAGCTGGTGGGTCTGAAGGAAGAGACTCAGACCAAAGTGGCGGTGGAGCATCAGCGTCGGACCAAGAATCCGAACCAGATCCGTCGTGCAGTGCGCCGTCATACTCAGCAACAGCAGCAGCGCCGTCCGCGTCGTCCTGCTTAATTGGATATGCAAATACAGCGAACAACAAAAATACCCGCAATTGGCGGGTATTTTTTTATCAGCACTAATTAACGATTATCTGTGGTCAGCGCTTACTGAGCGGGATCAGGATAGTTACCGCTGGCATCCAGTTGTTGTGCTGGATGTGCGTTACTGGCCGGAGCGGGTGAGGCGGCATTGGTGCTGCCATTCTCACTCTGCGCAGGTTGATTCGTCACGCTCTGCCAGACTTTTTTGCCTTGCAGCATCATGCCATCCCACGACGATTTTAACTGATTTTCTGCTTCTGCGCGGGCCGCTTTATTCTCCGGTGCATTCCATGTGTTTTGCACGTTGCCAATGGTGGTGTCTACAGAGCTTTTCACCGAGTCATACTTTTGCTGCAGTTGCAGCTTTTCACTGGTTTTGTCCCAGCCGGTTTTGACTTGTTCGGCAGCCTTGTCGACCGAGTTACGCGCCGCATCGTATTTTTGCGGCAGCTCTAGCTGCTCACTGGTTTTGCCTGCCCACTCTTTGGTGGTATCCGCTGCTTGCTCCAGTGCTTCAGTAGACGTCGCTACCGCCTGATCATACTGACGAGAAAGGGTTTCGGCATGTGCGGTTGCTATGCTGCCACTGAACAGCATTAACACAGCAATCAGTAATTGACGGTTCATAGAGTAACCTCACGGCTTTTATGATGTTCTGTCATTTATGACCACGATTTTAGGCCGAGATTCCCGTAGTGGCAGGATTTTGTGCGGTGATTATGTAAGCTGATTTGTCTAATTAATGGGGAAGCGGTATTACATGATACCGCTTCCCTTGATGCCGGTTATGCTTAGTTGATGAATGCGCGCTGTAAAACGCAGGTGTGAAAGCGCAATACGCGTGCTCTTAGCGCGCGATTCCCGGTAAACGATTAGGCTGCGCATCAAAACTTTGGCCGTTTTCCTGTTTGCTGTCATCGCCCATCAAGTAGAGGTAAACTGGCATGATCTCAGCGGCGGTTTTCAGTAATTCTGGATTTTCCGCAGGGAAAGCTTTGGCGCGCATTCCGGTACGGGTACCGCCCGGATTGATGCAATTGACTCGCACTTGCGTGTTTTCCAGCTCATCGGCCAGCACTTGCATCATCCCTTCGGTTGCAAATTTGGATACCGCGTAGGCTCCCCAAAACGCACGCCCTTTTTTCCCGACACTCGACGAGGTGAAAATCAAGGAAGCAGACGGAGCCGCATGCAGCAGTGGCAGCAAGGCTTGCGCCAGTAAAAACTGCGCCGTGACATTCACTTGCATCACTTCCCGCCACGTTTTCTCATCATATTGGGCAAGCGGTGACAGCACCCCCAAAATACCGGCGTTCAGCAGCGCACCATCAAGGCGACCAAATTGTTCGCGAATTGACTCGGCAATCTGCTGATAATGCTGACCAGTCGCGCCCATCATATCCAGGGCGATGATGGCTGGCTCTTGGCCGCCTTGCGCCACAATGGCATCGTAGGTCGCTTCCAGTTTGCGCACCGTTTTACCCAGCAGGATCACCGTTGCACCATGACGGGCATACGTGAGTGCGGCTTCCTTTCCGATCCCATCTCCGGCACCACTGACCAGAATAATACGGTCAGTCAGTAAGTTTTCAGGGGCTTGATAATCCACGTAATACCCTCTTTTGACAGTCAGACAATGACTCATTGTTAATATTTGCGCATTGTAACCTGATTGTGACGTAATCGCGACATTGGGCATTGGCCAAGCATTTGTTAGGATGTACACAGGATATGCCAAATAAATAAGGTGAACTGTGGAATTTCTTTATCAATACGGTGTTTTTCTGGCCAAATCACTCACCGTATTTGCGGTTATCGGTGGATTACTGTTGCTGGTGTTTGGTTTGGCGCAGCGAAGCAAACCGGGCAAACGCGGTGAGTTGCAGGTAACCGACCTAGGCCAGCAATACCGTGAACTGGTGGATGAGCTCAAAGAGATGCGCTTGGATGAGCATGCGCTGAAAACGGAGCGTAAAAAGCAGAAAAAAGAGGAAAAAGCGCAGGAAAAGGCACGTAAAAAGGCCGAAAAGATCGTTGAAAAAGAGGGCGCTGAGCGCGAAGAGGGTAAGCCTTGTGTGTACGTTCTGAATTTTAAAGGCAGCATGGATGCCCATGAAGTGGCGTCATTGCGCGAAGAGGTCACCGCGGTGTTGGCGATTGCCTCTGAGCGAGATGAAGTGCTGGTACGCTTGGAAAGCCCAGGCGGTGTGGTGCATGGTTATGGGTTAGCCGCATCGCAGTTGGCACGGTTGAAAGCCAAAGGGCTGAAAGTTACAGTCGCCGTGGATAAAGTGGCTGCCAGTGGCGGTTACATGATGGCCTGTATCGCGGATCATATTGTGTCGGCACCTTTTGCGATTATCGGCTCTATTGGCGTGGTGGCGCAGATCCCCAACATCCATCGTTTACTGAAAAAACATGATGTGGATGTGGAGCTGATGACGGCGGGTGAGTATAAACGTACGTTGACCATGTTGGGTGAGAATACCGACAAAGGCCGTGAGAAGTTCCGTCAAGAGTTGGAAGAAACCCATCAGCTGTTTAAAGACTTTGTGTCTCAATATCGCCCTTCTTTGGATATCAACAGTGTGGCGACCGGTGAACACTGGTTCGGCCAGCAGGCGCTGGATAAAGGCTTAGTGGATGAAATTGCCACGAGCGATGATGTGTTGCTGCGCGAAATTGCCGAAAAAGATGTGCTAGAAGTCCGCTATATTTTGCGGAAAAAGCTTACAGACAAACTGGCCCACAGTGTGGAAGAGGGCGCTGATCGCCTGCTGCTACGCTGGATGCAACGCGGACAGCGTCCACTGCTGTAAGACAACGTACGACAAAATGTAATGCGTTGTGGCTAACCTGCTCCGGTATGGCTACTGCCATATCGGAGCGGGATGTGGTTTACTGCATCCATAAGAATATGCGTGCAGAAGTCATTTCCTCGGCTTGAATCTGCCGGGATCAAAACATGCTGTGCACTTATCCAATTGATTAATTGAAATAAAGGTCACCGTGATGTACTGGGCGTGGTTGGTGTTGTCGTTTCGCGGCCGGATTTCAAGGATGCAATTTGGTTTGGGATTAGGGTTTGCCGTTGGGGTGATGCTGTTTTTCCACGGTCTGGGCGGGTTTGTTACGCTGCTATGGCCGGGGATGGACTTAAACTGGATGGATGCCAGTTTGGCCGTATTTATGGTCTGCGCCTTACTGGCCTTACTGGTTAAGCGACTGCGCGATGCGGGGTTGAGCGCGTCATGGTTATGGCTGAATGTGTTGCCTGGTGGGGGAACATTATTGCTGCTGTGTGTGGTGCTAATTCGCGGCACTGTGCCTGCATCGGCGAACCAGACGGGCATTTCTGCATCATCAGTGAGTCAATCTAGCGCTCTATCTATAACGGATGCTACAACGGATGCGTTACAACAGCGTCGCGTGTGAATAACCCGCCGCCAGCGGTTCACGATGGTGATATCGCTGCGCTGTTGGCGGGGCGCTGATGGCCGGATGTGCTAAGCCGGTGTTATGTCGGCGTCATCCCGCAGGGCGCTTTAGTCAATCAGAATGTATTTCTCTGACAGACGGTGCGCCAGATGCTTGAACATGTTGAATACTGCGGTGCTTTTTCCGGTAGGCATGCCTTTCTCATCCAGAAAGTAGTTACCACGGAAAATCAGCACGCCATTTTTTTGCTCTACATCATCAGCATGCATGCCGTGCATAAAATCTTCGTGTTCCGCAATCATCTTGTTTGCCAGCTCCAGCATGGCGGCACGGGTGATTGGTTGTTTTTCGTCAGTATGAGTAGCAGAAGACATCGTCATTTTATTTCCTTGTACAGCGGTGTAACACAAACAGCCTCTATTCTAGCATGACTGCGGTCACTCGCATGCCTGACGTTAATGATTCCACTATTTCACCATTCACCATTCACCATTCAATTACTCCTCGGCGGAGTGTCCGACTTGCTGAAAGCGATAGAGGCTGCCCAAGTGCAAAATTTGTGTCAGTTCGTCTAGGGCGCGGCATGATTCGTCCAGCAAGGCCGGATCGCGCAAGTCTGACAGAGTCAGTCGGTCGCGATAATGCTTGTTCACCCAATGTGTGAGTTGATCGATTTTCGCGTTATCAAGCAGGCAATGGGGCTGAACGGCAGCCATCTCATCGGCAGTGAGTACTACGCGCAAGCGCAGGCAGGCGGGCCCGCCGCCATTTTGCATGCTTTGGCGCAAATCCAGATAAGTGATCTGACTGAGCCGCGGATAGCGCTCTGGCAAAGCTTGCAGATAGGCACGGATGACCGGATGTTCTTGGCATTCGTAAGGCGCGATCAGGGCCATGCTTTGGTCCGGCAAGGTCACTAATTGTGAGTTAAACAAATAACTTTGTACTGCATCGGTTACGCTCACTTGTTGTTCTGGAACTTCGATAAAGGCGATATCTGCAGCGCTTAAACGTTCTGTTACCGCTTGTTTTAGGCTTTCGGTCGCCAAAAAGGCCTGTTGGTGGTAAAACAGGACGCTTTCATTGCCCACGGCAATAACGTCGTTATGAAATACCCCCTGATCAATGACTTGCGGATTTTGCTGAATGAATATCGCATTATCATGATCTAAGCCGTGTTGACGAGCGATGGCCTGTGAGGCCTCCAGCGTTTGTCTGGCAGGAAAACGGTGCGGGAAAGTGCGGCTTTCATCAAAAAAAGAACGCCCGTACACAAAAATGTGAAGACCTGACATTCCATGCGTGGGGCATATTCGGGTATGGTTGGCCGCACCTTCATCGCTGAACATATCATGCGGTGGTAATGCGGGATGATGAGTAAAGTACTTGTCATCCGCAAAAACGGCACGCAGAATGCGCGCTGTTATTTCTGATTCCAATGACCGATGAAATTTATTCAGCAAATTGGCTGGGGTAAAGTGTACTTTCCCATCATGGCTATCGGCGCTGGGGGTAACAGTAGCAGCGTTCGCCGCCCACATGGATGAGGCAGAGCTAACAGCGGCCAGCAAGCGCGGATTATACTGATAGGCTTTCTCCAAGATTTGGGCTCGGCTACCCGAAAACCCTAAATGGCGTAGCGCGCTCAGTAATGGCCGCTCGTGCGGAGGCAAAATGCCTTGCGCCAACCCTAGATTTAGCATCAGGCGCATCTTTTCTAGCCCTTGCAGCGCGGCTTGGCGCGGGTTGGAAGGGTGGTGAGCAAAGTGCGTAGATGCGATGTTACCGGCAGAAAGTCCAGCGTAGTTATGCGTCGGGCCGACTAATCCGTCGAAGTTGATTTCGCAACTGGTGTTCCGTGGTCGTGGCATAGGCAGTCATCCTGTCAGTGACAACCAGCATAGGGACATTCACGCCTAGGGAAGCGCTCTCGTTCTGTGTCATGCGATGTGGCATGCCTTCTTGAAGGAATAACAGTAGTCTTGGTTTTGTGCAAGTTGCACGGTCAGGATTGTATAGGTACTAAACAACAAATCAGTGGATAACGAAAAAGAGGTTGATCTCCTGAGTTTGTACCGCAATATAAATAAGAGACATTTTTACGGGCCAGCAGCTTACAGTGAGCGATGCGGTCGGAAAGGATAAATTTAGGTAATCACCACTATGGGTAAATCGCTCGTTATCGTAGAGTCCCCTGCGAAAGCAAAAACAATTAACAAATATTTGGGTAGCGATTTCATCGTTAAGTCCAGCGTGGGTCATATCCGCGATTTACCGACCAGTGGTTCGGCTTCGACCGCCGCTAAAAAAGCGCCGGTAAGCACTAAGGGCCTGTCACCGGAAGAAAAAGCGATCGTCACCAAGAAAAAAGAACGTGATTCGCTGATCTCTCGCATGGGGATTGATCCTTACCATGACTGGAAGGCGCATTATGAGATCCTGCCAGGCAAGGAAAAGGTGGTTACCGAACTGAAAACCTTGGCCGAAAAAGCCGATAAAATTTACCTCGCAACGGACTTGGACCGCGAAGGGGAAGCCATTGCTTGGCACCTGCGGGAAGTGATCGGTGGCGATGACACACGTTATCAACGTGTGGTGTTTAACGAAATTACCAAAAATGCGATTCAGCAGGCGTTTGAAGCGCCGTCTGAGCTAAATCTGGATCGCGTTAATGCTCAGCAAGCGCGTCGTTTCCTCGACCGCGTGGTGGGCTATATGGTTTCGCCACTGCTGTGGAAAAAGGTTGCGCGTGGTCTGTCAGCAGGTCGTGTGCAGTCAGTTGCGGTGCGTCTGGTGGTAGAGCGTGAGCGCGAAATCAAAGCGTTTATCCCAGAAGAGTACTGGGAGCTGCATGCAGATTTGAATGTGGGTGAAACTCCACTGCGCATGCAAGTGACGCAGCGTAACGGCAAAGCCTTCGAGCCGGTTACCGGTGAAGAAACTGCGGCAGCGGTTTCTTTGTTGCAACGTGCGCAATACGTGGTGGCCGAACGCGAAGATCGCCCGACCTCCAGTAAGCCATCCGCGCCGTTTATCACGTCAACATTGCAGCAGGCGGCCAGTACACGTCTGGGCTATGGCGTGAAAAAGACCATGATGCTGGCGCAGCGTCTGTACGAAGCCGGTCACATCACCTATATGCGTACTGACTCCACAAACTTGAGCCAAGATGCGCTGGGTATGGTGCGTGGTTACATCGAATCGGAGTTTGGTGAGAAATACTTGCCAACCAATCCGGTGGTGTACTCAAGCAAAGAGAACGCTCAGGAAGCGCACGAAGCTATTCGTCCTTCTGATGTCAATGTACTGGCCGAACAGCTCAAAGACATGGAGCAAGATGCGCAGAAGCTGTATCAGCTGATTTGGCGTCAATTTGTGGCTTGCCAGATGATGCCAGCCAAATATGACTCCACCACTTTGCTGGTGTCGGCGGGTGAATTCACCTTGAAAGCTAAGGGCCGTACTCTGCGTTTTGATGGTTGGACTCGTGTGCAACCGGCGATGCGTAAAAATGACGAAGATCAGACTCTGCCGCACGTCGAGCAAGGTCAGATCTTGAGTATGATCGCACTGGATCCAAGCCAACACTTTACCAAGCCGCCAGCACGTTTTAGCGAAGCGTCATTGGTAAAAGAGCTGGAAAAGCGTAGTATTGGCCGCCCGTCAACGTACGCAGCGATTATCTCTACCATCCAAGATCGTGGTTATGTGCGTGTTGAGAACCGCCGTTTCTACGCCGAGAAGATGGGTGAGATTGTTTCCGATCGTCTGGAAGAGAACTTCACCAAGCTGATGAGCTACGATTTTACTGCTCATATGGAAGGTGAACTGGATGATGTGGCAAACGGCAAAGAAGAATGGCGTCAGGTTCTGAATCGCTTCTTTAAAGATTTCACCTCGCGCTTGGAAGTAGCCGAAAAAGATGAAACCGAAGGTGGCATGCGTGCTAACCCAATGGTGCTGACGGACATCGATTGCCCGACATGTGGCCGTCAAATGGGGATCCGCACGGCGACCACAGGTGTTTTTCTGGGCTGCTCTGGCTACGCGCTGCCACCGAAAGAGCGCTGCAAGACCACCATCAACCTGATCCCAGAAGCTGAGCTGCTTAACATTCTGGAAGGGGACGTGGCCGAGACCAACGCACTGATGGCGCGTCGCCGCTGTGCAAAGTGTGGCACGGCGATGGATAGCTACCTGCTGGATAACACCCGTAAACTGCATGTGTGCGGTAATAATCCAAGCTGTGATGGCTATGAGATTGAAACCGGCGAGTTCCGTCTCAAAGGCTATGATGGTCCGGTGATTGAGTGCGACAAGTGTGGCGCTGAAATGCACCTGAAAGTGGGCCGTTTCGGTAAATACATGGGTTGTACTAACCCAGATTGTAAGAACACCCGTAAGATTTTGAAGAGCGGTGAGATCGCGCCGCCGAAAGAAGATCCTGTACCTCTGCCAGAGCTGGCATGTGAAAAATCGGATGCATATTTCGTGCTGCGTGATGGTGCGGCTGGTGTGTTCTTGGCGGCTAATACCTTCCCGAAATCGCGCGAAACACGTGCTCCGCTGGTGGAAGAGTTAGTCCGCTTTAAAGAGCGTTTGCCGGAAAAACTGCGCTATTTAGCCGATGCCCCAGTAGCCGATCCGGAAGGTAACAAAACCACCGTGCGCTTTAGCCGCAAGACTAAACAGCAGTACGTGGCATCCGAAAAAGAGGGTAAAGCGACCGGCTGGTCAGCATTCTATGTTGATGGCAAGTGGGTTGCTAAAGAAAAGTAATCATCCGGATGGGCAGCTAGTTGCTATACAGCACAGAGCTCATCCGTTAGATAACGCTCACTTCGTATAAATAATGGCCGGTTTCCCGGCCATTGTTGTTTCTATAGCTTCGCGTTTCTATGGTTTCTATTGAGTGTGAGGCCGTGGGTTCGTGCATGGATGCCTTAAGGTGGTAAGCGTTGTAGTCTTACTAGACCGGCATAACACGGTAACTCCTCCCTTCAATGGCTCGCCTAATCCTGCGCACACAACTCATTGCGACAATAAGAATATCTTTTGTGGTATACCGGCTGGCGTTAATGCCAGCACGCGCGTGAAGTTCGCATGGGATACGTCAATACAGGGATGATGCTTTGCGTGGGAATAAGAAAGCAAAAAGCCGCAAAGCGGCTTTTTAAATGATGAGGTAATTTACAAAATACATTACAGGTCGTGAGGGAAGTCAGATTATTGTCATTATGGCGTTATTATTCTGACTCTTTATAGATTGCTGTGCGGATAATTTATCCTTATGTAGCAAATATCCCTACTACGATTCGGTAATTACCATTTTTTCTTCGGCTGGAACAATATATCTAACTCATCGGTTTCTTTCTGACGGTTTTGTTTATCCAGCTTATTCTTTATTTCGTTCTGATGACGATTAATTTCTTCGATATCAGCCAGCATTCGCGAAGTCATTTTCTCGGCGTAATCATCTTCATATTTCGCCAGTGCATTGAGACCTTTAGTCAGCAGTTGTTTGGCATTAGACCACTGATTGGCTGTTAAGGCTTCACGGGCGCGCTTGTACAGATTGTCGATATTAATCATCAACTGCAGACGCTCTAAGCGCTGGTTTTCCGTGATAAATGAGCGCGTTTCCATACGGCCATAGCCATGCTCGGCGCGGATCACGGCACGCAGACGACGGATAAGTTTAAGTAATGCCAGCGCTTGCTTATCGTTTTCTGGTTGCGTGAAGCTGCTTAAGTCTTGACCTTTAAAGGATTGTTTTGATTGTTCGATCTGACTTTGCGTGGCAATCACTTGTTGGGCCAAATCGGCATTCTTATTGTCCAGTGCAGCGAGGCCTTTAATGGCGGTAAAACTGCGAACCTGCAGGCAAAGCAGCAGGTCTTTACTGAAGGGAATGATATTGATTTGGGAGAGCAGTTGGTCTGTCTCATCAATGATTGCTTTTAATTTTTGTGACTCAATTTTCTTTTCGTGTTCAATTCTTGCTCGGTTTTGCACAATAACGTTATAGCCAATAACGAGGAGTAAAAGAACACCAAGCAAGACGAAAAACAGCATTAAGTTCATAGACGGTGCTCTGAATCTGTAATTTTAGTAAAAACTCTGTCAAAGATACACGATCATGGGATTTCATGATAGTGGTTGTGTTTCTATTCTTGTACATGCATACAGAAAAACAAGCGATAAATCAGATTCTCAAAATCTGGTATAGGCTTATGCGCTATTCGCATGGCAATTTTTTGCTTTTATTAATAAACTGTATGTCAAGAGTATGCGCTGTTGGGAACTGGGCATACTTGCAAAGGTTGTATCGGCAATAATGCCAATAGAGTTAAAGGAATAACGGTTGAGTTGGCTATGAAATTACAACAGCTTCGATATATTGTAGAAGTGGTTAACCACAATCTGAATGTCTCTTCTACGGCAGAAGGGCTGTACACCTCACAGCCGGGGATCAGCAAACAAGTTCGGATGTTGGAAGACGAACTGGGCATCCAGATTTTTGAGCGCAGTGGTAAACACCTGACGCAGATAACACCTGCTGGACGCGACATTATCCGTATTGCGCGCGATATTCTGGCCAAGGTGGAAAGTATCAAGTCAGTGGCGGGTGAACATACTCATCCTGAGCGCGGAACGCTCAACATTTCCACTACTCATACCCAAGCACGCTATGCGCTGCCGAAAGTGATTAAAGCGTTTATCGAGCGCTATCCGAAAGTCTCTTTGCACATGCATCAGGGCACGCCGGCGCAGATTTCTGAAGCGGTGGCCAAGGGCGCAGCAGACTTTGCGATTGCCACTGAAGCGTTGCATCTGTATCACGATCTGGTGATGTTGCCATGCTATCACTGGAATCGCTCGATTGTGGTGTCGCCGAATCATCCGCTGGCGCATAAATCGCAAATTACCATCCATGATCTGGCGGCGTATCCGCTTGTCACTTACATCTTTGGTTTTACGGGGCGCTCTGAGCTGGACTCAGCCTTTAATCGCGCTGGGTTGACGCCGCGTATTGTGTTTACCGCGACCGATGCGGATGTGATTAAAACCTATGTCCGCTTAGGCATTGGGGTCGGTGTCATTGCCTCGATGGCGGTAGATCCCGCGCTGGATAAAGATCTGATCGCCATTGATGCGAGCCATATCTTCGATGCCAGCACCACTAAAATTGGGTTCCGTAAAGGCACCTTCTTGCGTACCTATATGTACGATTTCATGCAGCGTTTTGCTCCGCACCTGACCAAGGATCTGGTCAATACTGCGATTTCATTACGCTCGAATGAAGAAATCGAAGAGATGTTTGAAGACATCAAACTGCCGGTGCGCTAAGCACAGAGCACTACACCGCACGTCTAATACGCACGCACAGGTGGCCTGTCATAGGCGCTTGTGCGTTGGCGTTTTCTAATCCCAACTTCACTTCTTATTTTTGTCTTTTGTCTTAGGCTCCTCCGCGCATTTACGCTCATTTTTGCTTACTGATAATTGTTGATTTGTGCGCATTGTTACTCGGTTATCAGGCTATGTGCGGAGTGAGAGAGCAGTCGCGTGAAATAGTCATTGGCGAGCCGATAACGAGCGACTAAGATACGCGCGTTTTCAATCACAGCGCCGTGAATAGCATCAGCTTCGAATACCTGTTTTTGGTATTTGGCGCGGGTGAACATGAGGTTTCACTGCGCATTCTTGCAAATTCTTTTGTGCGGATACGAATCTTCGGCCATGACGTTGCATGAGCGGTTTGACAGGTTAGACACCTTGCTAGGGCAGTTACGCGAGTTCTGGCAGTTTTCCCCTTTTCACTATACGTCGGCCTATTTTGCCGATAAGGCTCCGGCACTGCAGGCGGCGTTAGACGCGCTGACCCTCGATGATATCGACCGGCTTGATGCAGATAGTGCTGCGCTCAGTGCTTTTTTACAGCCTCATATTCCAGCCGCCTCTGAGCTGGAGGCGCTGTGCGTGCTGCCGGCATTGGCGGCGCAGCAGAAACTGACTGCGCGTTCCGCACCCGGGTTATCAGAGCGTAAGCAGCAACAGATCCACGATTTCATTGCCGTATTGCCCTCGTACCCGTTGCCGCTCTTAGAGTGGTGTGCAGGGAAGGGGCATTTGGCGCGCACACTGGCACGACATACCACGCAATCGGTGGAGGGTATCGAGTTACAAGCGGAGTTGTGCGCAAGCGGTACGCAGCTGGCGCAGGCCGAAGGGATTAGCCTGATTTTGCATCAGCAAGATGCACTCTGTCCGACAGCGCAGCGCTTTTTCCGCCCAGAACTGCATGCGGTGGGACTCCATGCCTGCGGCGAGCTACACATGCAGTTGCTGCGCCACGGTATCCATGCCGCCTGTGAGGCAATGACGATCTCTCCGTGTTGCTACCATAAAATCAGTGCCGAGCATTATCAGCCGATGTCGCAGGTGGCCAATCAGTCGACATTACAGCTAAGTCGCCATGATTTGCGCCTGAGCTTGCAAGAATCGGTGACTGGCGGTGAGCGCATCCGCCGCTTACGCCGCTTGGAAGTGAGTTATCGGTTAGGATTCGATGCTTTGCAGCGCATGGTGCGTGGTGTGGATGAGTACTTAAATCTACCGAATTTGCCGAAAGCGCTGCTTGGGGAGGGCTTTGCTGCGTTTTGTCATTGGGCTGCCGATAAGCGTGGCGTCAGATTACCGCAGCAAGTGGATTGGTCGTATTGGGAAGCCATCGGCGAACAGCGTTATCTGTGTGTGAGTCGTACCGAATTGGTTCGCCATCTTTTCCGGCGGCCACTGGAGATTTGGTTGGTGCTGGATCGGGCGTTGTATCTGCAAGAGCATGGTTATCAGGTGCATTTGGGGACGTTTTGCGAGCGCCACTTAACGCCGCGTAATGTGATGATTCATGCGCGCCGTGCACCGCATTCTTGTGTGAGCGATTCGCTCATCGTGAATAGCCGCACTCATGAATAAGCGTAGCTAATTAAGTTAATAGAGCAGAGATAAAAAAACCGGTGCTAGGCACCGGTTTTTTTATGAGTATAACTGGTCAGTGAGATGCACTGAGCGCTGAAAATCAGTCGCAGTGAACCACTTTGATGGCCAGACCACCACGGGAAGTTTCACGGTATTTGGCGTTCATGTCCTTACCGGTTTCCAGCATGGTTTCGATAACTTTATCCAGAGATACACGTGGCTCGCTGCTACGGCGCATCGCCATACGAGCAGCGTTGATCGCTTTCATGGACGCAATTGCGTTACGCTCGATGCACGGTACTTGTACCTGACCGGCCACTGGGTCACAGGTCAGACCCAAGTTGTGCTCCATACCGATTTCGGCTGCCACACATACTTGCTCTGGTGAGCCGCCCAGCAGCTCAGCCAGACCGGCTGCGGCCATAGAACAAGCTACGCCCACTTCGCCCTGACAGCCAACTTCGGCACCAGAGATAGAAGCGTTCATCTTGTACAGCGCACCAATTACACCTGAAGTCAGGAAGTAACGACGGCAATCTTCTTCAGTGACTGGCTTGATGAAGTGGTTGTAGTACGCCAGTACCGCAGGGATGATCCCACATGCACCGTTGGTTGGGGCGGTTACCACACGGCCACCGGCGGCGTTTTCTTCGCTCACAGCCAGTGCGAACATGTTTACCCAGTCAACCACGTTCATTGGATCGCTAGACAGCTTGTCAGAAGTAGACAGCAGGCGGTGCAGGGCAGACGCACGGCGAGGTACACGCAGTGGACCTGGCAGGTAGCCTTCAGTATTCAGGCCGCGCTCCATGCAGTCATGCATGGTTTTCCAGATAGCGTTGAAGTAGGTAGTGATCTCTTCCATGCTGTGCATGGCCAGCTCGTTTTTCAGTACCAGACCAGACAGTGACAGACCGGTCGCATGGCAATGCGCCAGCAGATCAGCAGCATGCTGGAACGGGTATGGCATTACCACAGAAGAGGTTTCTGCTTTACCGAAATGCTCTTCATCAACGATGAAGCCGCCGCCGATAGAGAAGTAGGTCTTGCTCAGAACCAGTTGGTCACCGGCAAACGCATGGATTTGCATGCCATTTTCATGCAGCTCCAAGTTAGTGCTGTGGAAATTCATGCCGCCTTCACGTGGGAATTCCACTTCGTGCGCGCCTTTAGCCAGCAGCAGGCGCTCGCTAGCTTCCACGTTTTTGATAAAGCCAGGGATAGAATCAATATCCACTGTATCTGGCATGTTACCCGCCAGACCCATAATGATGGCGATATCAGTATGGTGACCTTTACCGGTCAGGGACAGCGAACCGTACACATCGACGGCAATGCGAGTCACATCCTTGAGACGTCCCATGGTTACCAACTCATCGACGAATTGTTTACCGGCTTTCATCGGTCCGACGGTGTGCGAACTGGAAGGGCCGATGCCGATTTTGTACATGTCGAATACGCTAATCACGGTGTTCTCCTCAATCAGGCCTGCGGCCGAATTGGTCAATCAGGTTTAATTATTAACGCAGATTATCCTGCATTAAAGGTGAGTTTCTAAAATTTCTTGCTGTGGTTATCTACAAACCACAAAGGGGAGCCGGTAACCCAGCTCCCCTCCATCCATGGATGTTTTGTCTTTTTCAGTAATCAGATGAGGCTGAAGACAATCGCAGAAATCGCTACAGAACCCATCAGAACTACGAATGCATTGCTCAGCTTGTCACTACGGTACTTCTGCATCGCAGGTACTTTACGGATGGCATACATTGGCATGATGAACAGGATCATGGCAATAATCGGGCCGCCCAGTGACTCAATCATACCCAGGATGCTTGGGTTGATGGTGGCAACAATCCACAGGGTTGCAATCATAAACACTACAGTGAAACGGTCAATCTTCTTAACATCAGGAGTTTTACCATTTGCACGCATTTGCTTAATAATTAAGCCATTCAGACCTTCACGAGCACCTAAGTAGTGGCCGAAGAAAGAACTTACGATAGCAACGAAGGCAATCAATGGACCTAAGTAAGAGATAAATGGACTTTCGTGCTTGTTAGCCAGGTAAGACAGAACTGCGATGTTCTGCTGCTTAGCGGCAGCCAGATCGGCCGGGCTCAGGCTCAGTACACAGCTGAATACGAAGAACATTACGAAGCCCAGCAGCATCATAGAAGTGCGCTTCAGGATTTGGCTTGCACGTTGTTCTGCATTTTTACCGTAGGAACGCTCCTGTGCCATAGAGAAGGCAGAGATAGCAGGTGAGTGGTTGAATGCAAAAATCAGTACTGGAATGGTCAGCCACAGAGTAGAACCGAAGCTAGCAAATGATGGCAACGGCGCGCTGATCATCGAGGTGTTCCAGTCCGGAATCAGGTAGATGGACAGGAAAGCCAGGATACCAACCAGTGGGTATACCAAGAATTCAGTCACTTTCAGCATCAGGCGTTCGCCGGCGATCATAACAGACATCATGCCCAGAATCAGGATGATAGACAGTACGCCGCGTGGCAGAGATTCCATGCCCAGCTGGTTCACCATGAAAGAATCCACGGTGTTAGTGATACCTACGCCGTAAATCAGCACGATTGGGTAGATAGCAAAGAAATACAGCAGAGTGATCAGTTTACCTGCGGTTTTACCGAAGTGCTCTTCTACTACTTCAGTGATGTCGCTGCCTGGCTTAGAAGAAGACAGAACAAAGCGGCACATACCACGGTGAGCCAGGAAAGTCATTGGGCCTACGATCAGCGCCATGACAACCAGCGGCCAAAAACCACCCATACCGGCGTTGATTGGCAGGAACAAAATACCGGCACCTACGGCGGTACCAAACAGGCTCAGCACCCATGTGGTGTCTTGCTTACTCCAGGGAATACTGGCAGCGTTTGCTGCTGTATTGATGCTTACGTCTGATTTCATCTGGCTACCACCTTTGCAGGATAAAACTATATTGTTTGTCAGTTGGCGCGGGAGTATAGAGAGTTATATCGTCAAAGATATGGCGTCACGCACATTCTGTGATCTGACCGAATAGTCTTATGAATTAGTGTGATTCTTATCACTATGTATCCGATTGCGTAACTACAACTAGTGGTTGGGCGAAGGAAAAAACGGATTTCTTATGCAATCTGCAGCATAAGGTTGCGCATTATAGCGGCAGTAGCGCCCCAGATGAACTTTTTTTGAACAGAGATCGCATAAACGGTGTGCAGTTTATGCTTGCGCCAAAAACGTAGCACCTGATAGTGGTGGGGATTCATGAGGGCGGCGAGGGGGATCTCGAAGATGCCTGCAACTTCATTATGATCAGCCGATAACGTAAACGGCGGCTCGATCAGTGCCACCACTGGCGTCACCTGATAGCCACTGACCGTACTCAGTGCGGGTAGGCATCCCCAGATTTCGGCATTGGCCGGTGGCAAACCGGTTTCTTCTTGTGCTTCGCGCAGCGCCGTACAAATTGGCGAGCGGTCTTGGGCTTCCGCGCGACCGCCGGGAAAGGCAATTTGTCCAGGATGATGGCGCAGATGCAGCGCCCGCTGTGTGAGTAGAAGCGTTGGCTCCGGTCGATTAACCAACGGGATGAGCACCGCTGCCTGCGCACCACCCCGCCACGGCATCGTCGGATGCGTAGCGGGCAGTGTCAGGTTAAAGCGGCTATGCAGGCTACTGAGGTTCGGTATGTGCGTCATGGCATGACTCATCACCGCTGTTATCGCCGAGCCGTGTGCAAGTGTTGTCTTGCGGTGCCGATTCATGCGCCGTCTGCGATTCGTCTTGTGCCTTGGACGCCATCGCGCTCGACTCGCTGGGCTCACAGGGAGTCGCACTCAGAATCGGCAAAATCTTAGCAACTTTATCCCGCGTTTCTTGGTATTCCGACCCCCACTGGCTGTCAGCGACCAGACCGCCGCCGGCCCAGCAGTGCAGACGCCCCTGCGCCGCAATCAGGGTGCGGATGGTGATACTGGTATCCATCCGGCCACAACAGCTTAAATAGCCGATGCTGCCGCAATAGGCGTTACGCCGCTGCGGCTCTAACTCATCGATGATTTGCATTGAGCGAATTTTCGGCGCTCCGGTAATTGATCCACCGGGGAAGCAGGCGCGTAGCAAATCCGTATTACTGCAGGTATCTGGCAAGCTCGCTTGCACGGTGCTGACCAAATGGTGCACCGCAGGGAAACTTTCTACGATGAACAACTCTGGTACGCTGACGCTGCCGGGTACCGCGACGCGCCCGATATCATTACGCATTAGATCGACGATCATCAGGTTCTCAGCACGATCTTTTTCCGACATGGTCAGCGCGGCGGCCTCAGCGCGATCAGAAATCGGATCGCTATGCCGTGGGCGCGTGCCTTTAATTGGTCGAGTGGTGACCTGTTGCTGTTCAACGGCCAGAAAACGCTCCGGCGAAACGCTCAGAATGCTGCCTTGCGGTAAACGCAAGAAAGCCGAAAAAGGCGCTTGGTTACTGGCATTTAGTCGCTCAAACGCTTGCCATTCGCTACCTTGATAGTCGGCAGAAAAACGCTGCGCCAGATTGACCTGATAGCAATCACCCGCATGTAAATAGGCTTGCACCTGATCAAATTTTTGCCGGTATTCCTCGGCGCTCATGTTGGCTTGCCACTCACTGGTCAGCGTAAACGGCATTTCTTCTGCTGCACGGTCGGCATAGCTTTCTTGTGCGGCCAACAGCCAATGCCAGCGCGCATAAATATCGCCGTGGCTCAGTAGCGTCAGGGTTTGTTGCTGATGATCGGCAATTAAGGCCCAGTCATAAATGCCTACGGCCATATCCGGCACACTGATATCGCTTATTGCATGTTCTGGTAGCTGTTCAAAACGTCGCCCCAAATCATAGCCAAATAGGCCCAGAGCGCCACCTAAAAACGGCAGGGTAGGATGCGCCGGTAAGTTTGGCAGCAACGCCGCTTGCGTCTGCGCCAATAAAGCCAGTGGGTCATCTTGATATGTGGTTTGTGCCTCGCCCTGCGTAATGCAGGTGTGCTCACCGGTAGTGCATAACGTAGCCAGCGGCTCGGCCACCAAAATATCGTAGCGGCTGTGCGGATGCGCAGCATGTCCTGAGCTCAGTAACATGGCCCATGGCAAATGCGCAACGCTGCGGAAATGGTTATGTAACGCATCGTGCTGATATTCGAGAGCCAGACACGAGGGAAAGCTATTGTTATTTATAAACATCTCAGTTTTGTGATGTAGGTTAATTGGCGTGTGAGGCAGGACATAGTCACGTCATATTCGGAAGAGTATCATAGCTTCACGCTGTAGGGGATGGATTCGATAAGGATGTTGTTCTCTCTTTCTACTCTACTTCTAAATCTAAAAATTCTTATCAATGACCCCTGCTTACTTTGGAAGCCTAAAACGACAAGAGGATCGACCGAATGACCATCATCCGCAAAGATGACCTCATTGACAGTGTCGCGGACGCATTACAGTACATTTCTTATTATCATCCGCTCGATTTTATTAAAGCGATGGAAAACGCTTACAACAAAGAGCTGAATCCGGCCGCCAAGGATGCGATTGCCCAGATTCTGATTAACTCGCGGATGTGTGCAGAGGGTAAACGGCCTATCTGTCAGGATACCGGTATCGTGACCTGTTTTGTCAAAATCGGCATGCAGGTGCAGTGGGATTCTGACATGACCGTACAGGAAATGATTGATGAGGGTACCCGCCGCGCTTATACCTGCCCTGATAATACCTTGCGGGCGTCCGTGGTGGCCGATCCGGCTGGAGCGCGTAAAAATACCAAAGACAACACCCCAGCAGTGGTGCATGTTGAGATGGTGCCGGGTGACAAAGTCGAAGTACTGATTGCAGCTAAGGGCGGCGGCTCGGAAAACAAAACCAAGATGGTCATGCTGAACCCTTCCGATGACATTGCTGAGTGGGTGGAGAAAACCCTGCCAAGCATGGGCGCGGGCTGGTGTCCACCAGGCATGCTGGGCATTGGGATCGGCGGCACGGCGGAAAAAGCCGCGGTGATGGCCAAAGAAGCTTTGATGGAAAGCTGCGATATTCAAGAGCTGATTGAGCGTGGCCCGCAAACCGCAGAGGAAAAGCTGCGCCTGGATATTTACCAGCGCGTAAATAAACTCGGTATTGGTGCTCAGGGCCTTGGTGGCCTGACCACTGTGCTGGATGTGAAAATTAAAACCGCGCCAACGCACGCAGCGTCTAAGCCGGTGGTGATGATCCCGAACTGCGCAGCCACTCGCCACATCCACTTTACGTTGGATGGTAATGGTCCAGCGGAGCTGGTTCCACCATCACTGGATGAATGGCCGGATATCAGCTGGGAAACCGGTGATAGCGTGCGTCGCGTGAATCTGGATACCATCACTAAAGAAGAGATCCAGAGCTGGAAAGTGGGCGAAACCATTTTGCTGTCGGGCAAGATGCTCACTGGTCGTGATGCGGCGCACAAGCGTATTCAAGACATGCTGCGTAGCGGCCAAGGCTTGCCGGATGGCGTGGATTTCAACAACCGCTTTATCTACTACGTGGGCCCTGTCGATCCAGTACGTGATGAGGTGGTAGGCCCGGCTGGCCCGACAACCTCTACCCGCATGGATAAATTTGCCGAGATGATGCTGGTTGAAACCGGTCTGATCGGTATGATTGGTAAGTCTGAGCGTGGTCCGGCGGCTATCGAGAGCATCAAAAAGCATAAAGCTGTCTATCTGATGGCTGTGGGTGGGGCTGCTTATCTGGTGGCCAAAGCCATCAAGAAATCCCGCGTGGTGGCGTTTGGCGATCTGGGGATGGAAGCCATCTACGAATTTGATGTGAAAGATATGCCAGTTACGGTCGCGGTCGACAGTACCGGCGCGAATGTGCACCAGATTGGTCCAGATATCTGGAAAGTGAAAATTGCTGAAATGAATGCCTGATACGGCGTCAATATTTGGCATGTTGTTCACTATGATGAACAAAAAAGGCGCTGCGGCGCCTTTTTTGTTGGCGTTCTTTCTTATCGCGCTTATCGTATTTTGCGTCACTTCCCCTATAATCAGCCGCAGTTGTGACACCAAACGCTATTGCGAGGAGAGATCATGTTTGCAGATATGCCGGCGCTGAGCCACAGTGAACAACAGCAAGCGGCAGAGCGGATCCATGAGCTGATGGCTCAGGGATTATCCAGCGGACAGGCGATTGCGCAGGTTGCAGCCGAGATCCGTGCCAGTCGTCAGGGGGAAAGTACACGCGTTCTGTTTGAAGATGATGAACAGGATGAAGAGCACGACGCATGGGATGAGCGTGCCGACGACGACCGCGATGATGAGGATGAAGACGACGAGCACGGCTATTGAGTTGATGCGTGTCGTGTTCCACCGAGAGTCAGCCTTTGTTGGGCAAACTGTGTAGGACAATAAAAAAACCGGTGACGAGCACCGGTTTTTTTATCTCTGGGTATCAAATCATTTGGCTGCAATCAGTGCGCATCGACCCAAATAAATTTGATCAAGAACAGCGCAGCAACCGCCACGACACACGGGTTCAGTTCACGCCAGCGACCGGTACCTACTTTCAGTACGCAGTAGGAGATAAAGCCTGTCGCAATACCTTCGGTGATCGAGAAGCTAAACGGCATCATGATGGTGGTGATGAACGTTGGCGCCGCTTCAGTCAGATCGCTCCACTTCACCTTCGCCAAATCGGCGGTCATCAGCACGCCCACATAAATTAGCGCACCGGAAGCGGCATAGGCCGGAACCATTGCCGCCAGAGGCGAGAAGAAAATCGCCATCAGGAACAGCAGACCCGTTACGATCGCGGTTAAACCGGTGCGGCCACCCACGGAAACCCCTGAAGAGCTTTCGATGAAGGCAGTCACGGATGACGTGCCCATGAAAGCACCACTGACGGAGCTGATACTGTCCACATACAGCGCTTGTTGCATGCGTGGGAAGCGGCCTTTTTCGTCGGTCAAACCGGCTTTATTGGTCACGCCAATCAGTGTGCCGGAAGAGTCAAACAGGTTAACCAGCATGAACGAGAAGATAATACCAGCCAGACCAATATCCAGTGATTTTGCCAGCTCTAGCTGACCAAATACCGGCGCAATACTTGGCGGCAGAGCCACCAGACCTTGGAATTTGACATCACCGAACAAGATCCCCAGCGTGGTGGTCACTACCATAGAGATCAGCACTGCAGAATAAACGCCACGGGCAGCCAGAATGACAATCAGGAAGAAGCCCAAGGCACCCAGTACGCATGGGATGGAGGTCAGATCACCCACGGCGACCATGGTTGCAGGGTTAGCCACCACGATCCCAGCATTATGCAGGCCGAGCAGGGCAATCAGCAGGCCGATACCACTGGTGATACCAATGCGCAGACTCATTGGAATATTCGATATCAACCAGTAACGGACGCGGAAAATGGTCAGCAATAACAGGCCCACTGCACCCCAGAAAATGGTGCCCATGCCGATTTGCCATGAGTAACCCATACCTACAACCACCACGTAGGCGAAGAAGGCATTCAGGCCCATGGCCGGTGCCAGTGCAATTGGCAGGTTGGCAAATATCCCCATCAGGATACTACCCAAGGCAGCAATCAGACAGGTGGTGACGAAAACAGCTTGGGTATCCATACCGGCACTGGAGAGGATTTGCGGGTTTACGAAGATGATGTAAACCATGGTCAGGAAGGTGGTTATTCCTGCGACCAGTTCCTTTTGAGGATTGGTGCCGTGTGCTTTTAGCTGAAAAAATTTTTCCAGCAAGCCATCTTTTCTTGCAGTATCTACGTGAGTATTCATTGCTCAGTCTTAATTTAAATAAGAGAAAAGTATGCGCTCTGTTCTCCGAAAAGCGGTGTGGCCGTCGCCGAGGGGGAAGTGACAGACAGTGAGAGGCATCACACTCTGCGTATTTTTACATAAAAATGTGATGTGACATAGTTTGATACCAGATCTTTTGCTTGTGCCTGCTCCGCGTAATAAATTTCATGCATATGCAACGCTCAGCCTCTATGACAGTGTGAGCTATCTGGCAAATTTTGCAGCTCTTGCTCGACATGTTCAGCAATGGCGCGCGGAGAGGGGGATACACGGCGTGGTGAGGCGATGAAACCGTTATTTGGCAGGCTGACAATCATCTGGCGGCCATCTATGCTCATCGGGCATTACGCGAGTGTGCGGCAGTTTTAAAATCTAAACAATCGAGATGTACATCAGCAGCCTGAGCATCCACAATGAGCAAGAGTTTTTTTTACG
This sequence comes from Plesiomonas sp. ZOR0011, assembly GCF_000800945.1. Lineage (NCBI taxonomy): Bacteria > Pseudomonadati > Pseudomonadota > Gammaproteobacteria > Enterobacterales > Enterobacteriaceae > Plesiomonas > Plesiomonas sp. ZOR0011. The sequence continues at coordinate 149,812 of NZ_JRKB01000073.1, read as the reverse complement.
TAGAACACAGGAATCAAAATGTCAGAACAGTGGACCACCATTGATGCGATTGCCCGCCAACGTCAGTCAGATGTGCTGATGGTTACGTTTTTCCGTCCAGAAGAATCTGAGCTCGATGAGTTTGATTACGCAACCTGCGCGGTGCGTAACAAGGCGCTGGCATGGTTTGATCAACAAGGTATCGGTTACCGTGAATGTTTTGATTTATGGCCGGATAATGATGCGGATGTGCCGTATCTGGGCGAGCTGTTTATTGATGTGCCGGTGGATGAAAATAACCCACGTTATCTGGATGTGGTGCATAAGTTTGAGCACGAAGACGGTAGCAGCCGTTACCCTGGCGTGAGCCTGTTCATCATCCCGCTGAGTTTGGCGCAAGAGTATCGTCATCGCGATAAAGCGTAATAGCGAAGCGTTTATTCTACGCTGTACGTTGAGTTGTCTGCCCCATAAAAAAAGCATGCCTTACGGCATGCTTTTTTGTTGTGTACGTCTTAACCGCGTACAGACAGTATCAATACTGGATTACAGTACGTGTACAGAGGCAGTGTTAGTTGTGCCGCTTGGTACCAGCGCGCCGGAAACCATAACAACCACATCACCTTTCTCACCCAGACCAGAAGCCATCGCGGCTTCTTTGCCCAGACGGTAGAAGTCATCGGTAGACGCGATAACTGGAACTACCATTGGTGTAATGCCTTTGCTCAGGATCAGCTGCTGAGCAGTTTTCTCGTTAGTGGTCAGCGCCAGAATGTTGGCCTGTGGGAAGTACTTACGAACAGACTTCGCTGACTTACCACCTTCGGTAGCAACTACGATCAGTGGAGCTTGCAGTTTTTCTGCCGTCTCAACCGCACCTTTACATACGGCTTCGGTGATACGCAGCTTGGCGCTATCGTTAGAAGCAGACAGGTTGCTTGGCATTACACGGTCAGTACGTTCACAGATGGTCGCCATGATGGTAACCGCTTCCAGAGGGTATTTACCCTTGGCGCTCTCACCAGACAGCATAACGGCATCGGTACCGTCCAGGATGGCGTTAGCCACGTCACCGGCTTCTGCGCGAGTTGGACGTGGGTTCTTGATCATAGAATCCAGCATCTGAGTCGCGGTGATAACCACTTTACGTGCGCGGTTACATTTTTGGATCATCATCTTCTGCGCGAAGATAACTTCTTCAACTGGGATCTCAACACCTAGGTCGCCACGTGCAACCATGATGCCGTCAGAGGCTTCCAGAATTTCGTCGAAGTTGTCCAGACCTTCTTGGTTTTCGATCTTGGAGATGATCTGAATCTTCTCGCCGCCGTGTGCTTTCAGGTGCTCACGGATAGCCAGTACGTCGTCACGCTTACGGATGAAGGAAGCAGCAACGAAGTCTACGCCTTGCTCGCAACCGAAGACCAGGTCACGCTTGTCTTTTTCAGCCAGAGCTGGCAGCTGGATGGAAACGCCTGGCAGGTTAACGCCTTTGTTCTCACCCAGATCGCCGTTGTTCAGAACGGTACAGATAACTTCTTTGTCGGTTACCGCAGTCACTTTCATGCCGATCAGACCGTCGTCAACCAGAACGGTATCGCCTTCTTTCAGGTCAGCTGCGAAACCTTCGTAAGTTACCGCTACGCGGTCTTTGTTACCGATGACAGATTTGTCAGTGGTGAAGGTGAAGGTTTGGCCGGCAACCAGAGAAACGTCGTTACCGCCTTCCAGTTTGATGGTACGGATTTCCGGACCTTTGGTGTCCAGCAGGATAGCGGCACGCTTGCCGGTTTCTGCCATTACTGCACGCAGATTGCGGATACGGTTACCATGCTCTTCATAGTCACCGTGAGAGAAGTTCAGGCGCATGACATTCATGCCTGCATCCAGCAGCTTACCCAGCATCTCTTTGGATTCGGTTTTCGGGCCGATGGTACAAACGATCTTAGTTTTTTTCATGATCAAATTATCTGCGACTAGTAATGAATGGATTCGGGTTACCAATCTGCACTGTGCTCAGAAAATGCAGACGGCTAACAGAACAGATTGATAACGCTATATCGCCATAAGAATGTGAACACTTCTTGAATAGAGCCAGAAGTGATTCCTGACAGCGGGAAAAAAGAACAATAGAGAAACGAGGTGAACAAAGATGATAGGCAGGTTTTCGCGGGGCAGTCGCCGTGCATGTGTGCACGTGGAAGGCCTGAAGATCGCGAGAATAACCGGTTAATATCATCATAAAGACGTAAATAACATACCTGATTGTTCAACCTGTGGGGCGGTGATCCGGTCGACGGAATCACTCATGTTATGTGCTGACGTTTCATCAAATCAGTGTAGAGCGTATGTGAAATAACGGTCACACTTTCGTCGGCGATGACCATTATAGGCAGGAAAAGAGGATTTTCAAGCGATCTGAATCGATTCAGTTGTGGCACGTAACAGCATGATTTTATTTTAACCGCGAAAAAAATACAGTAAAGCGACTTTTACGATTGCCTTCACAAACTCAGGTGTGATGAATCAGTCGTAAATGTTGCAACGGTACAGGGCGTCAAAATATTTATCGACATTCTCTACATGAATGACATCGGGATCGCACAACACCGCTGGCGGTGAGACGATCTTCAATACGATGTTGAGCAGGTAGAGTGCACACCAGATTAGTAATGCGATATACAACACTTTTTTGGTCATATGCACTCCTAATCAGATGGTGGTATTTCGAGCTGACCGCAGCCGGTCGTTTTTCATCTCTCGGTTTTATCTAATGTGTAGTGTAATTCGATGGTGAACACAACCGCTATTGCGCTGAGTTTTCTGAATAAAGTTAACAATTTGTCTGATAATGTGAGGTGGGCAGTGACTCAGCATGGAATGGTGCTCTTGGCTCTTTGTTTTTTATCCCATTAACGCTTTTAAGCGGCGTATGCCGTGCTTAGCGGGTCAGGGTTAAGACCTCTTGTGGAGGGCTATTTATTGGCTAAGAGCACTTAGGTGGCAGCAAGGCGCGGGAAGGGCTTGGTCTATTGCCAGTGAGCGATTACAATCGCCCCCTTTGCAAGAGAGTGCGCCGTTTTGATTAGCGTTGGCGTACACTTTCTGGCGTAGGTTACTGACAGCTAAAACCCGCAGCCGCACGACGGTATCCGGCGGAATGAGACGAAGGAGTCTGAAAATGGCCATTAACTGGTTTCCGGGGCACATGCACAAGGCGCGTAAAGAAATCGCCGAAGCCATGCCAAATGTCGATTTGATTATCGAAGTGCTCGACTCTCGTATTCCGTTCAGCAGTGAAAACCCGCTGGTTCCGGCTTTGCGTGGTGATACGCCGTGCCTGAAGATTTTGAATAAATCCGATTTGGCCGATCCTGTGGTGACTCAGCAGTGGATGGCGCATCTGGAAAAAGAAAAAGGCATCAAAGCGATTGCATTAACGCAGCAGCAACCGGACCAAATCCGTGCCTTGCTGGATCTGTGTGTGCAGATGGTGCCAAACCGTACCACGCCGGATAAGCCACTGCGTGCGATGATCCTCGGGATCCCGAACGTCGGCAAATCCACGCTGATTAATACCTTGGCTGGGCGTACGATTGCCAAAACCGGCAACGAAGCCGGTGTGACTAAGATGCAGCAGCGTATCAAGCTGGATAACAATATTGTGCTGCATGATACGCCGGGATTTTTGTGGCCGAAATTGTCACCGGAAGCCTGTGGTTACCGCTTGGCTATCACCGGCGCAATCAAAGATACGGTGATCGATCACGAAGAAGTGGCGATGTTTGCGGCGGAGTATTTCTTGCAGGCTTATCCTGAGTATCTCAAAGCACGTTTCCAACTGGATGAGTTGCCTGAAAGTGATATAGAACTGATGGATGAGATTGGCCGTCAGCGTGGCTGTCTGCGCCGCGGCGGGATTGCGGACTTGAATAAAGTGGCGACCTTGCTGCTCAACGAATTTCGTACCGCGACCATTGGCCGCATCAGCTTAGAAACGCCAGAGATGATTGTGCGTGAAAGCGAAGCCGAAGCGATCCGCTTGGCACAAAAAGCCGAGCAAGATGAGCTGAACAAGAAGAAAAAGAAAAAACGTAAGTAACTCAATCTAGGTAATGAAATATAAGTAACTAGCAAATACTGCGTGTTTGATATGAATAAGAGGAGCCGATAGGCTCCTTTTTTCTGTCACTGTGTTTATTCGTTTATTCCTCTATATTAATTCCTCTAAATTCCTCGCCGACCTGTTTGACTTGCTTATCTCGCGGTTAATGATGACGCGCGTTGCAACCATTTACACCTAACCTTCCGCAGCATTTCGCAGAACCAAAATATCGGCTTGCCTGTAATTAACATCTCGTAAACAAATTAAGGGTGCATAGTTGCGCATGGGCAATGTTCTGTGCGTGGCGTTTATGCAATTTGGATAAGGTGTGTGGGGTGAATGCAAATTACCCTGCGTTGGCCTTGTTCTGTTTCTTTCGCATTGTTTATCAGGGTCAGGAAGAGCTATGTCGCAAAACGCTGTGTTACAAGAGGCTATACGACGAGGCGCTATGCTTAAGACAGGGGCAGGAGCGTGGCTGTCACTGGTTACATTATTGGCAGTGCCGCAGTTCGCTGCTGCGCATGGGTACGTGGAATATCCGGCGGCCCGCCAAGAGATTTGTGATAAAGATGGCGGCTATTGGGATTCGCAAGATGGTTCGACCATCCCCAACTTAGCGTGTCGTCAGGCTTATCAGCAATCCAGTTGGTATCCTTTCGTACAAAAGCCGGAGTTTTCGCGTTTGGTCAGTAATTACCGTGATTTAACTGCGGTAAAGGCGGCGATCCCAGATGGCACGCTGTGTGCTGCGGGTGACACTAAAAAAGCAGGCATCGATATGCCGTCTGCGGCATGGAAGAAAACCCTAATTGATGTCACCCAAGGCGGCAAAGTAACTGTACGTTTCTTAGCAGCGACGCCGCATAATCCCAGTTTCTGGCAGATTTTCCTTTCCAAACCAGGCTTTGATGCTGCGACACAAAAATTGGCATGGGCGGATTTAGAGTTAATCGCCAATTTCAACGATGTTGCGGTGACCACGCTTGATGGCAAAAAGTATTATCAGATGGAGATTCAACTGCCCACCGATCGTACCGGTGATGCGGTGCTCTATACCCGTTGGCAGCGTGTAGATCCTGCGGGTGAAGGTTTTTATAACTGTAGTGATATTACGTTTACCGGTTCATCAACGGCCACGGCTTGGATAAACAAAGGAAACTTTGTCAAAGCCGGCCTCGATGCGCGTGCTGGTGAAACGGTGTGGTTCCGGATTTTTGATGCGTCAGGTAAAGAGGTGGTGTTTGATAAATTGCCGGTGACTACCGCGAATGAGGCTGAATCTGTATGGGCGCAGCAATTAGCGAACAAAGTGAATTCAGCGTATGTCACATTGGCGCAAGTTGGCGTCGTGGATAGCCGTGGCAATGTCGCGTATTCCAGCGCAGACTTGTACAGCAATCAGGTTTATACCAAAAACAAAGATTACACCTATCAGTTGGATCTGCGTGCCAGCAATGTAGCGCCAGTGGTCAGTGCTCCGGCGACCCTGACGGTCAAAAGCGGTGAAAATCTGCTGTTTGATGTGCAGGCTACTGATGCTGAGGGCGATAAGTTGACCTTTACGAGCTCTGCCGGCAGCGTATTGGTCAGTGGTAATAAAGCCTCGGTTACGTACAGTGCGCCGGTGTCGAGCAATAATCTCGCGGTAACCATTAACATTACGGTTAGTGATGGTGTTAATAGTGTGGTCACGTCGGTAGCGGTAACAGTGCAGGGCAGCGGTGCGGTTACGCCGGAACAACCTCAAGTGTGGGATGCAAACAGCACCTACCAAGCGAATGCGGTGGTGACTTACAACGGGGTGCAATATAAAGCGCAGTGGTGGACCAAAGGTGAAACGCCGGGCGTCAGCAGTGTTTGGCTGAAAGTGGTATCCACTGGCAGCGGGCAAAATGGTGAGTGGTCATCAGAGACTGCTTATACGGCGGGGCAAGTGGTGACTTACCAAGGCAGTAGCTATAAAGCCCGTTGGTGGACGAAAGGCGAAACCCCATCGTCTTCTGCGGTATGGCAGAAACAGTAGGTATTAGAGTTCTCGTCGGCGTCACGGTTGGCATCTGTTTGGAACCGAGTTGGCCTCTCGTTGGTATCGTTACGGTGCTCGTGTGCCGCCAATAAAACCTCATAATGAGCCACCAGCCGCGGCTGGTGGCTTGTTTGTTACAAGCTGAAACCGAAAACTGCGTGTGGCTTAACGCCGCGTCATTCCGCAGAAAATCACGCCATTCCCGCTGATGATTCACAAGAGAATCCCGTGGTAATGGAACGAAACGCACATATCGCTAAACTCAAAATGAAGTTCATATATAATCAGTCCTTTGTTCGACTGTTTGGCCATTGATACCGTGAGATATGTGAAAGTTTCAGCTACTGGTGATACAGGCGCCGGTACAAACACGCAAATGCTTTGTCCGCAGTGCGATCTGGTGGTGAACATTCCGCCGCTGAGTGTGGGTCAGCGGTGCGATTGTCCGCGTTGCCACACTGAGCTGACAGCGCGTCACCCAGAGCCGGCATTGCGTCCGGCATTATTTGCTATTAGCAGCCTGATTATGTTGCTGATGGCGAACTTGTATCCGTTTATCACCATGCAGGCAGTGGGTAACAGTAATACTATGTTATTCATCCAAGCCGGTACGGTGCTGTTTGATGAGCACTATCAGCTGCTGTCGCTGGTTGTTCTGGCCTGTATTCAGGGCATTCCGGCCTTTTGCATGCTGCTGGTGATTTATCTGTCGATAGCGACGCGTTTTAAAAAATTACCCGGCAAAGTCTTTTTCTGTCGCTTGCTGTTTATGCTCAAGCCGTGGTGCATGGTGGAAATTTTCCTCATCGCCATTTTGGTTAGCTTCGTTAAGCTGGTGGCGTTGGCCGAAATTAGTTTAGACATGAGCTTCTGGGCATTTTGCTTGTTTTGCGTGCTGCAAATTCGTGCCTTCCAACAAGTGGATAAAGAGTGGTTATGGGATCAGATCCAACCGCTGACTTCTCGGATGCCGTTGGAGGCGGGGAAGCCGGGTATCGCACAAGGCGCCAAGGTTTGCCGCTGCTGTTCGAATATATTGCCGCTGGCAGAAAAACATTGTCCACGTTGCCATGCGCGCGTGCATGCCCGAACCCCATATAGTTTGCAGATGACATTGGCACTGTTGATCACCGCCGTGGTGCTCTATATCCCCGCGAATATTTTGCCGATGATGGCCACGGAAGCGTTGGGCAATGTCTCTTACTCCACCATCATGGAAGGGGTGATTTTGCTGTGGGGGATGAAATCGTATCCGGTGGCTTTGGTGATCTTTATCGCCAGTATTTTAGTGCCGCTCAGTAAGATGCTGGTGCTGTTTTGGTTGTGTTGGACGGCGTCACGGCCGGATACCGCACACAAGAAAACGCAGCACTTTTTATATGAAATGGTGGAGATCATCGGCCGTTGGTCAATGGTGGATGTCTTTGTGATTTCAATTCTGGCTGCGTTAGTCCGTATTGGACGTTTGATGAGTATTTATCCCGGTATGGGGGCAATGTTGTTTGCCGGCGTAGTAATCATCACTATGCTGTCGGCGTTTGCCTTTGACCCGAGATTATTCTGGGATTCCTCTTCTCATTCACAGGAGTTAAGTCGTGAGTCATAACAATGAGTCTGAGGCTCAAGTTAAAAAAATAAAGCAATTATCTCCGGTGTGGATAGTACCGATTGTTGCGATAGTGATTGGCCTGTGGATGGTGTATTACACCTTTAGTCACCAAGGTCCATTGATTACGTTTACCGCCAATAACGCTGAAGGCATTGTGGCGGGGAAAACCGAAATCAAAAGCCGTAGTGTTCAGGTCGGTACGGTACAAACCGTAAAACTGGCACCAGACATGAAGCACGTGATCATCACTGCGCGCTTTAATCCGGGCACCGAAAAAATGCTTAACGAGCAAAGCCAGTTTTGGGTAGTAAAACCGCAAATTGGCCGTGAAGGGGTGACTGGGTTAAGTACGTTGCTTTCTGGTGTTTACATTGAGTTGAAACCGGGAAATACCGATACGCGCAAAGACACGTTTAATTTGCTGGATGCGCCACCTATTGCGCCGGCAGATGCGCCGGGGCTACGTATTGAACTGCTGAGTAATGATGCATCCAGCCTGAATGTGGGCGACGTGGTGCTGTACCGGGGTTATACCGTGGGTACCGTGGAGCAGAGCGAGTTTGACCTTAAAGCGCGTAAGATGCGCTACAAACTGTTCATCAATGCGCCGTATGACAGCTTAGTCACTAGCAATGTCCGTTTCTGGAAGTCCAGCGGCGTTTCCGTTGATTTGTCGGCGCAAGGTGTGCGGGTGGATATGGCGTCATTGAGCTCCCTGATCAGTGGCGGCGTCAGCTTTGAAGTGCCCGATGGTTGGGAGATGGGCGGCAAGGTTGCACAAAATACCTCGTTTGATCTGTATCCGAACCAGCAGAGCATCACTCAAGGGCTGTATGACAAGTATGTGCCGTATGTGTTGTTCTTCGATGAGTCGGTACGTGGTTTGAGTGCTGGCGCGCCGGTTGAATACCGTGGTGTGCGTATCGGTACCGTGATGAAAGTGCCGTACTACTTTGATAACAAGCTATCGATTTCCGAAACAAATGGCAGCATTCCTGTGCTGATCCGTTTGGAAGTCGGTCGTCTGCCAGATCGCCTGACAGTGGCAGATTTGCGTCGAGACATGGAAATTGCGGTACAGCAAGGTATGCGAGCCATGCTGAAAACCGGCAACTTGTTGACTGGCCAGTTGTTTGTTGACTTGAACATGGTGGATAACGCCAAGAAGGTCAAGAAGATGCGCGAAATGGAAGGGATTCAGGTGATGCCGACCATCGCGGGTGGCTTTAGCTCCATTGAGCTCAAAGTGCAGCAGGTGCTGGATAAGCTGAATAAGTTGCCGATTGAGCCATTGCTGACGGAAACGACCGCGACTTCTAAAGAAGCCCGTAAGATGCTGCATGAGACTGCTAAATTGGCGGCTACGTTGGATAAACTGGCGGTACAAGCCGACAGCCAGCAGTTGCCAAAAGAGCTGCGTGAAACGCTGCAAGAGCTGCGTGCTACCCTTAATGGCGTCAGCCCAGGTTCACCGGTTTATGAGCGTCTGAATAACAATCTGCAATCGCTGGATAAAGTGTTGCGTGATACGCAGCCAGTGATGCAGCAAATTAACCGTAAACCGAATGCTCTGATCTTTGGTGCCTCACAAGGCACCGATCCTGAGCCGCGAAAAGCAAAATAAGTGAGGCCGGTAACGATGAAAAAGTGGATTTTAGCCAGTACGTTATTGCTGGCAGCATGCAGCAGTACTTCCGGTGTCTCTTATTACCAACTGCCGGCACAGCCGGCAGTCACTCAGGTTGCGCAGCAGCAGCAAGTGCTGGTGGTTAATCCGGTGTCTGTTGCCGATTACCTGTCCGGTACGGGGCTGGCGTATCAGACCAATGATGTGGAAATGGTACTGACGCAGCAAAACCAATGGGTGGATAACCTTGGTTCGCAGTTAACGCGAACGCTGACCGCGAACCTGACCCATGACCTGCCGGGCTGGCAGGTTACGCCAACCTCGGCCAGTGCCAATGACTGGCAGTTGAATACCCAAGTCGAGCGCTTCCAAGGGCGCTATGATGGCAAGGTGGTGATCAGTGGTCGCTGGTTACTGACGCACGGTAGCCAGCGCTGGCAGAAGAATTTCGAGCTGGTACTGCCACAAAATGCGGATGGTTATCCAGAGATGGTGCGTGTGATGGGCGCAGGTTGGCAGCAACAAGCCGCCGCGATTGCCCGTGAGGTGACTCAGATCGCAGCCGGTCAACCCTAACCGGTATCACCGAATGAATGCGCATCTTCGGCCTAATAGGGATGAGGGCGCGCATTCTACTATTTCCTTCTGTACACGAATAACTGAGTGAAAAGCGTATGCCAATAGAAGAAATTTTCCGGTTGGAAGGGGATGTCGCCATCGTGACCGGTGCCGGAGCAGGGATTGGGCACTCTATTGCGACCGTATTTGCTGACGCCGGTGCAGCGGTTGTGGTGTCTGACCGTGATCTTAAAGCTGCACAAGCCACTGCCGACGAGATTTGTCGTGCTGGTGGTCAGGCCGTCGCGATTGCGTGTGATGTGACGGATGAGTCTTCACTGCAAGCGCTGGTTGATTGTGCTTTGTCTACATGGGGCAAGCTGACCATTTTGGTCAACAACGCCGGTGGCGGTGGGCCAAAGCCGTTTGAGATGTCCATGCAAGAGTTTGAATGGGCATACAAGCTGAATGTGTATTCGGCGTTTCGCTTGAGTCAGCTGTGTGCGCCGCACATGGCGGATAACGGCAGTGGCGCTATTGTGAATATCAGCTCCATGGCCGGTGAAAACTGCAACAGCAATATGGCGTCTTATGCGTCCTCTAAAGCTGCAGTTAACCATCTGACTCGCAATATCGCGTTTGATCTGGGCGCGCACGGAATTCGAGTTAACGCCATAGCACCGGGTGCGATCCGTACTCATGCGCTGTCGACTGTGTTGACCGAAGAAGTCGAGTTCCAGATGCTCAAGCACACGCCGCTTGGCCGTTTGGGCTTGCCAACGGATATCGCCTATGCAGCGCTGTTTTTAGCATCGCCAGCGTCCTCTTGGATCAGCGGTCAAGTGCTGACAGTCAGCGGTGGCGGCTCGCAAGAGCTGGAGTGATCCACGGCAGATAGCATCGCTTCATCGAATAAAAACCACCGCTTGCGGTGGTTTTTGTGTTTCTGATGGCCGAGATTGAGACATCGGAGTCACACGGCTGTCATAATAGCGCGGGTGTAATCACGGACTTATTTCGACAGAAGAACAGACATGACTGAACAATTGCGGATCTTTATTTCAGCGTCTACGGACCCTTGGTTTAATCTGGCGGTTGAAGAGTGCATTTTTCGGCAGATGCCGGCAAATCAGAAGGTGCTGTATCTGTGGCGTAACGCCGATACGGTAGTGATTGGGCGTGGACAAAACCCGTGGAAAGAGTGCAATACGCGGCGTATGGAAGCCGATCAGGTGAAGCTGGCGCGCCGGCAAAGCGGCGGCGGCGCAGTATTCCACGATCTGGGGAACACTAATTTCACGTTCATGGCTGGTAAACCGGGTTATGATAAAAGCGTATCGACCGCCATTATTTTGCGCGCGTTGGCCTCGCTAGGCATTAACGCCAGTGCCTCTGGCCGCAATGATTTAATTGTTCAGACCGAACAGGGTGAACGCAAAATTTCCGGTTCAGCCTATCGTGAAACGCCAGATCGCGGATTTCATCATGGCACGTTATTGCTGAGTGCAGATTTATCGCGTTTAGCCAATTATCTTAATCCGGATCCGAAAAAATTAGCCAGTAAAGGGATTGCCTCGGTGCGTTCTCGTGTCGCGAATTTAAATGAAATTCGTGCCGATATTGACCATGAAATAATATGTGAAGCCATTCAGCATGCTTTTATTGCGTATTATTCTTCGGATGATACCACTATGCCAATCGTTGAATATATCTCGCCAGAAAATATGCCAGACTTACCAAAGTTTGCTGAGCAATATGCGATTCAAAAAAGTTGGGAATGGAATTTTGGCAAAGCCCCCGAGTTTACCCATTTGCTTGAGCAGCGTTTTGATTGGGGTGGCGTAGAGCTGCATTTTGATGTGCATAAAGGCCATATTAGTCAGGTAAAAAGCTATACCGATAGCCTGTATCCGGAGCTGATTGAAGCGGTAGAGACGTGTTTAGTGGGCTGTATCTACAACCATGTAGAAGTGAAACAGCGTTTGGCGAGCTTGAACGCACAATTTCCAAGCCATAGCGCTGAGCTGCAACAGTTCACGCAGTGGTTAGAGAATGAACTTAGTTAAACACTGCTTCGAATAAATATTCAATCATAATTAAATGCTTGCCTGTATCTCTTGGTAAGCATTTATTTTCTTTTTATAAAAATAAAATAACTTATATCACTTAAATGCAAAGAAATGTAATACAGTGATGCAGGTCACGCGCAAGATAATTCCCCTCTGATATTTATGGTTAATATTCCCATCGAACCCACAAAATAGTTGGAGGGTCGCATGCCGGCCACATTATCTTCAGGTTATAAAACAGAAGAAACCTTCTATCAGGCCATGCGCCGGCAGGGTGTAAGCCGCCGCAGCTTTCTTAAATTTTGCAGCTTGGCTGCCACTACGCTCGGACTTGGCTCCGGCTTTGCACCCAAGATTGCCTACGCACTGGAAAATAAACCACGCGTTCCGGTTATCTGGATCCACGGTCTGGAATGTACGTGCTGTACCGAGGCGTTTATCCGCTCAGCGCACCCCCTCGCCAAAGACGTGATTCTGTCGCTGATCTCATTGGATTATGACGACACCTTAATGGCCGCTGCCGGTGCGCAGGCAGAAAGCCTGCTGCAAGAGCTAATGGAAAAACACCACGGCGAGTACATTCTGGCCGTGGAAGGTAACCCACCTCTGGGCGCTAACGGCATGTTCTGCATTAGCGGCGGTAAACCGTTTATCGAGAAACTCAAAACTGCGGCGGCGGGTGCTAAGGCGATTATTGCTTGGGGCACCTGCGCATCATGGGGCTGCGTGCAGGCCGCGCGACCTAATCCAACCCAAGCCACGCCGATTGATAAAGTGATCCACGATAAACCCATCATCAAGGTGCCAGGCTGCCCACCGATCCCTGACGTGATGAGCGCCATTATTACTTACATGGTGACGTTTGACCGTCTGCCGGATGTCGATCGCATGGGGCGTCCACTGATGTTCTATGGTCAGCGTATTCACGATAAATGCTATCGCCGTGCCCACTTTGACGCCGGTGAGTTTGTGCAATCGTGGGACGATGATGCCGCGCGTAAAGGCTATTGCCTTTACAAGATGGGTTGTAAAGGGCCAACCACGTATAACGCCTGTTCGTCTACCCGTTGGAATAACGGCGTGTCCTTCCCGATCCAGTCCGGTCACGGTTGCTTGGGGTGCGCCGAAAACGGCTTCTGGGATCGCGGCTCCTTCTATGATCGCGTAGTGGATATCCCACAATTTGGGATCCACGAAAATGCCGACAAGATTGGTCTTGGCGTGCTGGGTGTAGCCGGTGCAGGTGTGGCGGCTCATGCGGCCATCAGCGCCGTTAAACAAACCATGCGGAATAAATCGTCATCGGACAGCGTTGACAATCAGGATAAAGAATAAGGAAGCACAGCATGTCCTATGAATATCAGACTCAGGGTTTTACCTTAAGCAATGCCGGTCGTCGGCTGGTGGTTGACCCTATCACCCGTATTGAAGGTCACATGCGCTGCGAAGTGAATATCGACAGCAATAATGTGATCACCAATGCGGTGTCTTGCGGCACCATGTTCCGTGGTCTGGAAATCATTTTGCAAGGCCGTGACCCGCGTGATGCATGGGCGTTCATTGAGCGGATCTGCGGGGTATGTACCGGCGTGCACGCACTGGCTTCGGTGTATGCGGTTGAAGATGCGCTCAAAATTAACGTGCCGGATAACGCCAACATCATCCGTAACATCATGCTGGCCACCCTGTGGTGTCACGACCACTTGGTGCACTTCTATCAGCTGGCGGGGATGGATTGGATTGATGTTATTTCCGCGTTGAAAGCCGATCCGAAGAAAACCTCCGAGTTGGCGCAAAGCCTCTCCTCTTGGCCAATGTCTTCTCCGGGTTACTTCTTCGATGTGCAAAATCGCCTGAAGCGTTTTGTCGAATCCGGACAGCTTGGGATCTTCCGTAATGGCTACTGGGGCAATCCAGAATATAAGATGCCGCCAGAAGCCAACCTGATGGGCTTTGCCCACTATCTGGAAGCGCTCGATTTCCAAAAAGAGATTGTGAAAATTCACGCCGTGTTTGGCGGGAAAAACCCGCACCCGAACTGGATTGTGGGTGGGATGCCGTGCGCGATTAACATTGATGACAGTGGTGCGGTTGGCGCAGTGAATATGGAGCGCCTGAATCTGGTGCAATCGGTGATCACTCGCACCTCCGAATTTATCAATCAGGTGCTGATGCCTGATGCGCTGGCGATCGGTCATTTCTACAAAGATTGGTCAAAAATAGGCACCGGCTTATCCAACCAATCGGTACTCAGTTACGGGGCGTTCCCCGATATCGCCAATGATTTTGGTGATAGCAGCTTGTTACTGCCGCGCGGCGCGGTGATCAACGGCGACTTCAACAATATCTTGCCGGTTGACCTGTACGATCCAGAGCAGGTGCAGGAGTTTGTGGATCACTCATGGTACCAATATCCAGATGACCACAAAGGGCGTCACCCATTTGATGGTCTGACTGACCCATACTTCAACGTTGGCGCGGCAAAAGGCTCTGACACCAATATCTTGCAGCTGGACGAGCAAGCCCGTTATTCGTGGATTAAAGCGCCGCGCTGGCGTGGTCATCCGATGGAAGTGGGTCCATTGGCACGTACCTTGATTGGCTATCACAAGAAAGATGCCGCGACTGTAGAGTCTGTCGATCGCATGTTGTCAGCATTGAAAATGCCACTGTCTGGCATGCAATCAACACTGGGACGGATTTTGTGCCGAGCCCATGAAGCGCAGTGGGCAGCCGGTAAACTGCAATACTTCTTCGACAAGCTGATCACCAACCTGAAAAACGGCGATTTTGCCACTGCCAATACCAGCAAGTGGGAGCCGTCTACCTGGCCACGCCAAGCCCGTGGTTTGGGCTTTACCGAAGCGCCACGCGGCGCGTTAGGACACTGGACCATCATCAAAGATGAGAAAGTGGACTTGTATCAGTGCGTTGTGCCGACCACCTGGAACGGCAGTCCGCGTGACCCGAAAGGTCAGATTGGCCCGTATGAGGCGGCGCTGCTGGGGACCAAAATGGCCATTCCGGAGCAGCCACTGGAGATCCTGCGCACCTTGCACAGTTTCGACCCGTGTCTGGCCTGTTCTACCCACGTTTTGGGTGACGATGGCAGCGAGCTGGTCAGCGTCAAAATCAGCTGATCATCGCCAATCACGCGAAGGAGTCTGTCATGCAACATGAAAAAGAAGCTTCCGTGCCGCTACAGAACAGGGAAGGGGCAGCAGCGCAGTCGGTTGAGGTGACTTTGCCGGCTGAAGTACAGAGCCATTATGTCTTTGAAGCCCCAGTGCGTATTTGGCACTGGGGGATGGTGCTGTGCATGATGGTGCTGATCCCGACCGGTTACTGGATTGGCAAGCCTCTGCCGTCCGTACAGGGGGAAGCGACCTATCTGTTTTACATGGGTTACATCCGGTTTGCGCATTTTGCGGCTGGATTAGTGTTTATTGTCGGTTTGCTGTTTCGGATCTACTGGGCGTTTGTCGGGAACAAATACTCCCGTGAGCTGTTTGTGCCGCATGTGTGGGAAAAAGATTGGTGGCATCGCTTTTTCTACGAAGTGCGCTGGTACCTGTTTTTAGAGAAAAAACCGCATTCGACCATTGGCCATAACCCGATCGCGCAAACTGCCATGTTTGGCTATATCTTGCTGTCGATTTATATGGCGTTGACCGGTTTGGCGCTGTACAGCGAAAACACTCAGTATGCGATTTTCAAACCGTTTCGTGCGGTGGTGGAATTCTTCTACTGGACTGGCGGCAACTCCATTGATATCCACAGCTGGCACCGTTTAGGTATGTGGATGATCTGTGTGTTTATCTTAGGTCACGTCTATCTGGCCATTCGCGAAGACATCATGTCTAACGACACCATGATCTCCACCATGGTGAACGGCTATCGCTCGCCGAAAGTTAAACGCCGCAAAATCCAGGTAGCCAACATGCAGGTAACGCAGTCAGATATTGCGGAATCCAAAGCGGCAGCCACAACAAAAAATAAAACCGATGTAGCGCGGCGGGCATATTGAGCAAAGAGAGCTAGTGAATTGATCAAAACATTAAGTGATCAATTCACTAGCAGAAAATCATTAGCAAGTGGGGGTTAGTGGCCACTGGATATCAGGAGCAGTTGATGTGTCTACGCGCATAAGCTCAACTGAATAGCGCATCCACTCATTTAGCAGCGCCAGCTCTGACTCAGTTGCTATGCCAAGTAGTTTAGCTCGCTCAAGTGGTTTAATTGCTGCCTCCGCATCTACAGCAAATTGCTGTTTTTTGGCATTAGCATCGGAGACCAATTGTTCTTGAGTTGGTGGAGGTACCGGAATCCATTCACCAGTTTCTGCAGCTATGTAGTCGCCGTCATCTGGGCGCATCCCGCTCATTTGAATAAATCCAGCGGGGCACTCACCGCCGATTTGTTGAAACGAATCACCGACTTTCGCATAAACAATAAATGGCATTAATTACGCCTCTAATTTTCGAATAAATACACGGCATGGTGCAGATGTCGCAGGATTTGTTCCACCACCTAAACCGCCCAGGTCAGCCGCTGCACCTATAAGATAGTTTTTGCCAGATTGAATTACGATGCCCTCTCCTTGCACATAACCCGCACGAACTCCATAAACTGCACTAGAGCTTACATACGCCCAGCCGGGGTCTATCCATTTACCATTAAATAGCAACTCAACAGTGCACATAACCGGAGTGTTATTACCGAACGGATTGGGTATTACGTATCTAGTGTTGTTTGAAATTGTCGATGGGATTTGAGAAACAACCGTTTCATGCGGTGCACCAGTGCCTACTGCATTAACCAGACACGTTGATTTGCGAGCATTAACAGCTGACTCCAACGTTGATACACGCGCTGATAAACCGGCAATTGCAGTTGCCATGGCCGCTGCATCAACAGATCCGGAATTCAACACAGCACCGAATAGATGGAGCGTCCAAACACCTGCAACGTTGACCATCCTATTTTCAATTGCTGTATATCCGCCCTCTGATGTATCCAGCTCAAGAGTATAATTAGCACCTGGATCACCACCAATGACACCGACTTTTGCTGGAGAGTTGCCATACGGCACCAGCTTTAATATTTTGCTTGTCTGTCTTAACTCCCCGACATAAATAGCACCGATCGCTGCCTTAATGGGTCTAGCCGCATCGGCTTGAATATCACCGACAGGCGCCGAATTCTTCCCGTCGCCTCTGAATACAACTGCCGCGATGGAATCCGCGTACTTACCGTTATAATCAGGTACGCGAAAGTTTGTACTCCCATTACCATCTGTGTAACAGCCACGTTTTGACGGGTTAGCGAGCCACTCCGCCTCGGAACAAACTGGCACTAAACCGGCTTGAATGGCGGCCCATGCATCAGGGTAAAGAGTGCGGCCATTCTCAATGAGCTGGCCGTCTGCTGGAGCCTGCCCAACAGGAATTGCAGCGCGGCACGATGCCCAATCACGATGCAGAACTGGTATATCTGTTTTTTTTGCTAAGTCATCCAATATCTTTTTTAAGCCGATATTTTCATAAAAAACATCGATTTTTTTATCAGCTTTGATATCAGCACCTGGGTTTTCTCTACCCAAAAATAGCTTAGTTAATGCTTTCTTTAACTGAGAGTGATCGAGTTTATCAGGCTGTAGTTCAGCAGCTGATAACACGTTGATCAACTCATCAGTCACCATATTGAACCAATCACCACCAGGAATGGTTGGTTGCTGGCCTTGCCCGCCTTCGGTGAAGTATTGGCGAACTGATGACTGAACAGGCGGAATTGCTGGAGCTGTCGTGACACCAGTGCCATTATCGACCCAATACATAGTCAGACCTCATAGATGAATTCATAAGTAAACCCGCCCAGCTTGTAGCGTGACAGGGTGCATTCGAGCAGCAACGCCGTCTGCGTTTTCAGTGGTGTTAGCACATTGTCGGTCACACGAAATCGCCCGTCCGGCATGCCATAAACAACTACTTCCAACGTATGCCGCCAGCGATTAGGCCAGATTGGATACATGACACTGCGTAGAACGTGGTGCGGGAAGTGTTCGTTAACCTCTACAACGAAGCCGAGAGCCAGAGCCATAGCTTTGATTTGCCACGTCTGTAGGCCACCTTTGCGATGATATTTTTCAACTACAGCCGCACGGCGACTTTCAAATGACTGGCCCTGGATATTGCACTCTGGAAGCCCTAAATAGCTTTCCCACTCGGGCAACAGCTGCACCGTGGTTTCTGGCCGCATTTCAAGGTAAAGCTGATCTGCGCTAACCTCTGCATCGACCAAACGCTGAGCAAAGCCAAACACATATTTTGATAAATCAGAATCTGGGTCACGAGGCCATACTTTCCCGCGCGGCATGAGCTGTAGAAGCGCGTTATGCCATTCTTCTACTGAGTGGGCCACGTGATACCTCCGATAACGTTCAACTGGTTAGGCAGCGCTGTTACGTCACTGGACAGATTTAACGTGTAGTTCTCCACGCCAACTGCCGAACCAATCGCCGTTCGCACCTTAGAGACAAGCATTGTTTGTCCAGGGGATAACGTGCTTTGGTAGCTAATTAGATTTTTATTAATACCGGCTCGGGTGGCTGCATTGTCAGGTGTTGGCGTAATGACTAAATCAGTACGTTTAAGCTGAATACCCATATCGACAGGCTCAATGCCTCCAGGCCGACCAACTAGCACGCCTGTGGCGGGGTCAGAATGTCGAAATAAGTATGCCTGCATTGCAGTTTTATCAGTCGCGTTCGGCAGGATATCCGCTCTGTCATCGTAAACCCATGCGATACCTACCGTGCTACCGCCATGCCATGCGTCATAGCACCACGCACGGGTTACACCAGGCAGCTCACGCATCCACGCAACATAATCATGCACAGCTCCACCTGATGGCGGATTTTGCTTACGAAATAGCAGGCGCTCAAGAACTTGGCTGATGGGCTCAATGTCGGCACCACCGCTGATACTTCCACACGTCCCCGTTGATTGAACACCAGGCACTGGCGTAACTAGTGATAACGATTCTCCGCCAAGGATGTTGCCGGATGCGCCAGCGACTTTGGCTTGAATACGCACAACAACCGATCCAGCGCTAGGGCTACCAGAGGAAGTGACAGTGTATTGCCTGCCGTCCTTGTGCTGTAAAACGGTATCAACGGGGACCGGCACCGATGATTGCAGAGTCACCGGCCCCACGGCATAGCTGGCCAACTTACGAATGACACCCTCATATTGCGCTGTTTCAACAATCGTTTGGTCTTCGGATTCGGTCGTTGGAATGATCTGTCTGACAATCCACATTTGATGGTCATACAGGTCACGTACACCACTCGCCACCACGGTATTCAGCGCTTTTTCAATACCAAACTTTGGCAGCAACGTATCCAGTGACGACTCAAGATCTAGCTGTCCTGACGCGATTAGCTGGCGGAGAGTAGGAATGTTATACGGCATTCGCCTGCGCCTCCCATCGCTTGTTGATAGTCATAGGCACCTTGGTTCCGTCTGGACGTGTAATAACGATATCCAGCTGCAGTAGCTGAAACTTAGGAATAGAGCCAGTCACCACAATATCTCGGGCGTAATCGGGCTTTAAATGGGTATCAAGGGCGGTTTGAGCATAGGTTACAGCTTTATTGCGAACATCAGTGGTGAGCTTAGAGCGGTCTAGTAACCAGAGTTTGCTGCCCCACGGTTCATCTGCGAAGGTGTCGCCAATCCAGCCGCGTTGATCACCAGAGCCATCCGGTAACACATCAGATTCATCAGCTCGGGCATCGGTGAAAAGAATCATCAAAACCAGTGTGGCCAGCCCATCATCCTGACGCAAACCGGCCGAGGTGATTTCGATATCGCCTCGGCCGGTTTCGTTGTTCCAGATGATTGCTGTAGTCAATTGCCCCTCACACAGGGGCACCAACCCCTTTCTCATGATCGTGGCCCTTCACAGAGATATCACCGACTTTCATATCTTCATCTGAAGTTACTAGTCCGGTCACATGTAAAGCGCCTTGAATTTCTGTCATGGGGGAAATGATGGTGTGTTTCTCTGCTGCGTTCAAAATGACTGATTTCGCTTGAATTTCGACTAAGCCATTTTCACGCAGAATGATGCGATGACCTTCAAGATGGTATACACAACTATCACCCTCAGCCAGATCTTTTGGTCGTACAGATTTATCTTCAACGGAGATAGCAACCAACCCCGCGCGCGAACCACCAACGCTAAGAACGATAGCCTCTGAGCCTGCTGGGGGCACACTCGTATGCCCATAATTTTGAAAACGTTCAACATCACTCGCGCTTTCATCGGCCAGTACTTTGAGCTGCAAATTTTGCCGCTGCAGGGCATCATTAACCAACGTAATTACAGCACGGTCAGCCAGCAGTCGAATCCGGCGCTGCAGTGGCGCAAGCAGCTTCTGCACATCACGCAAACTTACGCCCATGTTTCAACCTCCTTCGTCCGTTTTTTCGATACTTCGGCTGGGATGAGCATTGCCTCACGGGGCATCAGATTAATGATAGATATCCGGCCGCTTTTATCATCCTCAATCAGCGTCACCACGCTAATGAGCCATTTTGCATCTAAGACCTGAATATCATCTTTTACTGGGCACATGCGGTTAATTTGCCACAGAGGGCCAGTATCACCCTCGATTCCTTGAGTTCGCCAGCCTGCCACCGTGATTTCAGTTTGCGTCCCTTCGCCCAAGGCTCGTTGCATTTGCCACTGACCGCGAATACTCGCACCTGCAGCAGTTGTCACATCTTCGGCAATGATAATTCGAGGTCGGTAACGAGTGATACTTGGGTCAGTAACCACGGCTTTTTGGCCGCCTAACGTGCTGGGTGCCGAGTTACTCCACGTTTCACCACCACCGTAGCTGCTGCCTTTTACAATCCATTCTGATGCCCGATCCTTTGTGCTGAATCGGCCTCTGGCGGCTAAGACATTAACCCCAAGTTCAAGCGTTGTCCCCATATCCTGTTCACTGGCTTGCGTGATAACGAGCTGACCGAGTTCATTGGTTGTTAACAATAAAGCTCGCTGCTTGGCCAAACGGTCTAACAGTTCAAATCCTGTTTCCCCTTGTTCGATAGCGACACGAGGAAATGCCGCACCAACATCACACTCAACGGATACAGTAATATTGAACGGTGAGCAGATATCACGGGCGACCTGATCAAACTTAACGTTACTCCACTGACCTGATTTATAGATCGCCGAACAGTCCACTAAGTCCGCAGTTTTACTACGACCATTCACGACCCATGAGACTTCTTTGGCGTCGTAACTGGGGATGAAGTCATCAACGTATCCGGTTAGCGCGGTGTCATCACCGATTTTCACGACACAGCTGCTCAACGGCTTAATCTCTAATGGTTTGGCATCCTCCCATTTGCGCGTTAACGACAACTCAAATGAGCCCGCAACATCAATCAGCGAGCGCGTGATACGCACTTTTTGCCAGCCACCATAAATTTTTCCGTCAACCAACAGCGTAATGGGCTCAGACATCGATCACCTCGACCGCAGTGCTTGGCGTAATGAATGTTGGATTACGCAGTTTATTACTGCTCACAATCCGATCGCGGTACTCCGCATTACCATATTGCTGCCACGCTAATAATGCCGATGGTGTAGTCGTGTTAACCGTAATTTGGCGGCGGCGCGGCAATTTTGCTGCCCGTTCTTTATTGTCATTTAATAGCGCCAAACGTAGATCACGTAATGCACGCCACACCTCGCTGTCACCGGATTCCACCGCATCAACGGCCAACTCAGCCAAGCGATTTGCGAGCGTATTGTTCATTGTTTCGACTTCATCAGCAGTCAGCTGCACGTTACGATCTGCGCCCACTACACCATCAATTACGACAGGACGACTCACCGTATTATTAGACTGATCACCGGTTAGCGATTGCCCGATAGTCACCGTGGCCATGCTGTCTTTGGTGAAGTCTCGGGTGCTGGTGAAATTGGCATCAGCAATGGCACTGGCCGCTGATATTGCCGCGGCGCGGTCAATTAGCTGGGTGAATTGCTGCCCATTTGACAATGCAGCATTCAGCTCTGTCGGCGTATCAATGGTGGGTACTGACGATGCCAGACGTGTTTTCACATCTGCGCTGATGCTTGTTGGCAAACCGCCTGTGATGGCCAGTTCTGCACGCATACCTTCCCAACGACGGCTAATCTGGTCATAGACACCCAACGCGCGAATAGGGTCAGTAACCACACCTTTTACATCTTCCACGATACCGGTGACTTCACGGGCTAGACTACCTGGATACGCGAGCAGCCCACCCACGCTATCTTTTGTGCGGATGAGGCGGTCAGTCCATTCACGGAATTGATCGGGCAGTGTAGGCAAGCCACGGGTGAACTCATCCATATCATCGAGAAAGGTATCAACCATGGTCCCCATGTTATCGATGCCAGTGATAAAGCTATCCATGAACGACTGTTCAGAGGCTCCCATAGCAGCACCTGCAGCATTACCCAGCGCACCCGCCGTATCGATAGCCGATGACGGGAACAACCGCGTACCGGCTTCCCAGACAGTGAACGTGACGTAAGCCACGCCGTCTTCTTCGTTATCGAGCCGGTGACTGACTTCGCCCACTTGCACCGTACGCACGCCCCACCACGGGTGAATCATTTCACACGTACCAGGCTGGTTCAGTGCATCCAACAGCGAACGGAGTTTAGACAGATAATCTTTGCCGACCACTTTCCCCACGATCTGCTCGTTTGTCAGAACAGCGCCGTTATCTTCTGTCCATCCAGTTTCACGCTTGGGATATTCACGCGGAATAGCACGACGGCCACCTTTGCCGTCCACGGTATTCAGTAGGAACTCAACGCCACGAACTGAGGCCGTTAAACGCTCTTTAAAGCTCATCTAAACCCCCGTTACGGCATCAATGAAGGGCCGGTATCCACATTAACTTTAAGACCAGGTGCCGCTTCGCGGGTGGTTACAGTCACTCGGTCATCACTGACTTTCACATCCAGCGATGCTTTTACTCGCTGTTCAAACGCATTGCTTCCGTTACTCACTGGCAATGCAGAGGCTTCTTTTTGTAACTGCATCGCCATCATGGCAAACGCATCTTGATTATTCAGTGCCTTCGGCATTGGCAGCGTGGCTTTAGCAGCCTGTGCCGCATTGTTTTCAGCACCTAACCGCTGACCTTCCTCAGCTTGGCTAGCCGCAAATAAAAGGCCAAGTGTTCCCATGGCCATCATGCCTGGTGATAAACTTTTGAGGCCAGAGAAGCGCCCAGGCTTTCCTGGCTTGCCAGGCTTACCATCTGGAATACCCGCCATATCGGTAAAACCACCGCCTGGCATATTCACAACATAAACCGGTGTTGCCCCTAATCCAGCCATTGAGCCAAGAGCGCCAGCTGCGCCGCCGCTACCTTTTGGCTTGGCCGCGTCCCATACCCCTTTAGTCCAGCGTGCGGCATCAACACCTTTTTTAACCGCAATTAATCCACCAACGACCAATGCAATATTTTTCCCCGTTTCAAGCCAGTTCTGAACGGCTGCTGGGTCAAGGCTATTAATGGCATCAGCTAATTCAGCAATAGGAGTTGCAAGTTGTTGATTAGAGAATTGACCCCAACTGTTTTTCAGCAGCTGCAAACTACCCGCGAAATCACCGGCAGCTTTGGCTGCATCGTTCAGGGTTGTTTTCCCATCGCCAGCAACTTTCATAAATTCGTCAAATGACTTCACATCGCCAGTCTGAATGTATTCGGCGATCACTGGCTTCAATGCACGTTTGGCTTCATCAGTTAAATTGAGCTTTGCGATATTGGTAGATAAGCCCTTTGACTTAGTGACAATCTCTTCAATCAGAACGGGCAGAGAGCGCATAACCTCTTTGCCTTTCTTAAGCTGCTCAGGGTCAAATACTTCAATTCCGCCCAGCTGCTTTAACTTCTTAACGGTTTCAGGTCGGGTGATATCTCGAATAAGGGATTCAAACGCAGTCACCGCTTCAGAATCAGAGCCTACGCCTTGGCGAATAATCTGCAGTGCTGCACCCAGTTCAGTGACTGCAGCGGTGCCTTGTCGGCCGGTTGACGCATACGCAGCAAAGATTTTCGGGCCTTCTTTGGCCAGATTGCCAAGCGTAAATGCACCTTGCTTACCTTGCAGGTTCAGCGTGTCGATAGCGCGCATTGCCGCCTCATTGCTATCAATGGCCAGCTTTTTAAATTCAGTAAAAATACCGCCGACTTCCGTACCACTTGCACCGGTTGCTTGCATTACCGCCGCAATATTTGGCAGGTTTGCAATGGCATATTCCAAGTCGCCGGTTTTCGTCAGTATTTCTTCAATAGCGGATGTGACATCACTAGGGTCTACGCGAATATTTTTTAAATTTGAGACCTGCTGTATTTGGTCATACAGTTCTTTTGATTTTTCACGTGAAATATCAGCAGAAATAGCAATACGGGAAAGTCGTCGGTCAAGCTGTGAATATTCACGAGCAGCTGCGCCACCCACTAAACCAGCACCAATAGCAACATATCGGTTTTGAATATTATCCAAACCTCGACCAACGGCAGAGGTAGACATTTTCACTAAGTTCATGGCGCGCTGATTATTAGCAGCAAACTGACTCATGCTCTGGCCATATTGCCGAGCCTTAGCCGATAAATTACCGGAAAGATTAATAACAATATCTGTAGCCAGCTGCTTAGACATAGAATTTCCTGATTACTTTTTAGGAGTCATCACTTGCTTTAACAGGTCAAAGCGGCGCAGCAAGTGGCGCAAAGGAAGGTGTTTCAGCTCAGCTGTGGGGATGTGCTTGCTCATGGCAAGCATCAACCCCATGACCGGTTCAGCCAGCTGAATCAGATCGCCCCCGCGCAGCAATTGCGTCGGTTAAGGCTCGGTCCAGCTCTTCGGTTTTGACTCGCAGCAGATCTAAATCGTCGATATGCAGCTTCTTCAGCATCTTGATAGTCAGTGGGCCTTTGACATCACCGATGTACTCAACCTGACGGCACAACAAATTCAGGCCGTACAGCACATCACTGGTATAAGCCACGGCCTTACCGGCGTTCACTACCACTTTTTCAGATTCCAGCTGCGCATCAATCAAATCAGCGGCAGTGAGCTCTCGTAACCCCACCTCATGATAGGTGATGGGTTTATCATCACTGCTCACGACAGTGATGCCGTGAGTCAGTTCAAAGGTCAGCAATGCCACAATCAGATCCTCACTACCTTGTCACCGAAGAACGTGGCCGCAATATCGCCACTCTCTTCACGCAACTGGGCTGGGTCGTTAACAGACGATTGAGTCATCATGTAAGACACGCCGTTATCACCTTCCCAAACGAGGGTAACGCTTTCCATTGCGTTGATGTCCATAACGTCAACGTCTTCATCTGCGGCAATCACCAGCTCAATGCTGGGGGGGCTGAATTTTTTGCTTTTCCCCCATACGCGCCCAGGCCCCATATGTTGAGTGCGGGAATAACCGCCTGGGTTCAGCACTGCACCAGGCTTCGTCTTGAGCTGCTTACCATTCGCTCGAATCGTCACTTCGCCAAGAATTTGTCCCATGATCGTCCCTTACAGTTTGAATTGAATCAGGCCAGCAAATACGCGCAGCTGGTTAACTACATCTGGGTGGCACACGCAGTTGAGTCGATTCCGGTCTGACGCATCGCGGTAGCACTTAAACGTCTTTTTGAACAAATCGAAATCTTCAATCAGCCCTTCAGTTACCCAACGTTCTGCCACTTCAAAAATGGCCTCCGTCATCAGTTTTGGAGTTACGATCGGCTGCGCAGGGTCAATGCGTGATAACACATCGTCATCGGCCAACTTATGACGCGGGAAGCGGTTAGAAACCATGACGTTAACGTCATAACGAATCTTGCCCAGCGTGGCCGGAGTCGTGATATCCAGATAGCTTGGGTCAGGGTCGCCATAGCTGTTTTTCTGGTACATCGAAACTTCACGCTCAATCGCTACAACGTCACCTGGCTGCACCTGATACGTTGCAATGCCTGACTTCAGCAGATTGTTACGCTCAGGCCAGCCGAAACGGTCTTCTTTGGCCGGAGGAATAACGCCTGGTAACGCCAAGGTTTGCAGTGGACGCGCAGGGTCGATAGCCAAGTGATAAGCGGCGATACCACAATAGGCTGCGGCCATTTCCCACGTTGGCGTTGGCATGGTGCTGCTCATCATGGTGGAGATCAGGAAGTCGTTACGTGATTCACCAAACGTGATGGTTTCACCGTAGGTGCCCCGATAGCAGGAATAGGCGATCGTCTCCATCATCTTGTACGGGCCCCAACGCTCCAGCATTTCATCACGCAGGGTGTTCAAGCTGGATGTGTCAGAGAACGGCATCATGATGTGGTTGTACCATTCGTCCGGCATGGCCGCGATTACCGCAGACATATCGGGCGTTCCCGCACCACCGGTCATTGCATCAACGGTCACCGTTACACCACTCGGCAACTGCTCACCGCTGTAGTAGTTGTATCGCAGATCGATATCGTTACCCGTCAGGCCCTTGAGCTTTGACTTCACTTTCACTTTTTTAGGCGTAGCGCTGTCTACCACGGCAGTCACAGGCAGATTTGTTTTTGCATTGATAGCCGCAGCCACGCTGGTTGCGATCGTTTCATCAGTCGCATTGGCAGCAACACCCACTTGCACTGATTGTCCGGCGACCAGCAGATATAGCGTACCGGCTTGCACAGCTGGGCCTGCAAACGTGAATGCACCTTCCGCCGCAGCACCTTCAGTCAGATCGGCAATGGGAATGGCAAAGGTTCGTGTATAGCCGTTCGCTTTGCGATAACGCTTAGAGGCCAGCGCCATCATAGAGCCAACACCAAACAGGCTATCGATAGCTGATTCGCTGACCGGTACTTCAACCACCTGCAGCGGTGACGCTGTGCCGCTAGAGGTCATCTGACCGAGCAGCAACACCTTTTGATCTTGAGCGATATTGCCGCTCAACGCTTGCGAGTTATCGATTTCGATATAAACCAGCGGAACCCGCACATCATTAGCAATAGTGCCAAGGGCCATGGATCACTCCTTATTTGAAGGGGTTTTGTCTTTATTCGTTCTGGCAGCCTTGGCTACCTGCTTATTTTCACTGATGACCACATCACCATCAGCGAATCGTCGTAACCAGAAGGCCGTGCGCGGAACAGCTTCACCGTCAGCGGATAACACAGAGCCATCGGGTTTCTTGACAATCAGCCCATCGGCTGGCTTAACGTTCACGTACATCGTTTCCTCACTCTGAGTCGGGACCAGGCAGCGTGATTAAGCCTTCGCACTCGGGTGCACCATCGGCAACTTTCGAGACGTGGCTGAACCGTAAAAAGTCATCAAGTGTGTTGATATCAATCGGGTCATCGAGCGGCCAGTCTTGCTGCCATGTCACTGACCAAATCGCCACGCCGGTTTCGTCTATCTCTTTGCTGTACAAGTTGTCGGCTCGAACACGTTCTGGTGATGTGCTTGCGCCTGTACCAGTCCAACCGCCTTTTAGCATCAACGCCTTGGCCAAACGGCAGGCGATCACTTCGGCGCGTTGGTCACGGGCATAACCCCATGCATCCGTCATGAATACAAACGCCGCAAACTCGATAGTGCCAATCAAGCTGGTGCCCTGATTACGCATACCGATGATGCGCATTGCCGCGATGCGTACACCGCCATCACGAGCACCCAGCCAGCGCTTCAGCTCAGAGGCTTTATCGAATGGCCCCACATGGCGCTCAACTGTCTGCACGCGGTCAATCATCCGATTCGCGCCAGCGCCATTGGCTTCCAGATAAGGCTTTAAGTACTTAACAACTGACTCACTCGCAGACACACTCGTACCGATGGTGCCAAAATCAGGGCGACTCATAATCCAGCCTCCGCCATCACATCAGCCCAGAAGTCACCAATCACTGCCAGCAACTCCGTCTTGTTATCACTTGATAAGCCCAGGTATGTACGGGCTGGGATATCCATCTGCCGAGAGAACGCCCCGACAGATTGATAAACCGGAAACTTCAGTGCCTTGCCGAACGCCTGTGAGATGCGCCGAATATGCGCGGGAACCCGTACCGTTCCCGAGAACCCATACTGATGTACACGTGAGTAAATCAACGCAGAGCCAACCCGAACACGCGAACGTTCAACCTGATACTCAATGCTGTCGAGCACATCACCTTCATCCCGCAATAGCGATTGATTCTCATGGCGGGTTTTCCCGTAACTCTCTGACCACGGCTGCCACTTCTGACCGTCTGGCGTGGTCTTCTCTTCAGCAATTCGGCGGCGAGTCTGGCTTTCAACCACGGCACCGATGCTGTCGAGCAACTCGGCTTTGTAGTCATGGCGGCCAAGGGTATCGAGCAGACGCTCATAGCGCGCCAGCTCAACACCTTTGGTATCAACCGCAACCGAAACGCCCATTACAGAACGCCTCGCAAGCTCTTGCGGGTAAACAGACGTTCGTTTTGCTGCACCAGTTCGGCTTTGCCTACTGGCCCCTCAAGCGGCTTTTCGGGGGTTGGCAGACCTAACTCAAGTTTGCCGCTGGCAATATCTTTCAACTGCTCAATAGCGCGCTTGTATCGCTCGTCCATCAGGTTAGTGGCCTGTTGGTCGCGGTCTGCCAACCAATAGAGAGAAATAACAATCGCAATCCGCTTGAGCATGTCAGGCACTTGAGGCAACGGCAGAACGTAACGACGCCCCAAACGACCGTTAATTTCGTCATCTGCAGTTCGCAGTGCTTCATCAATCCACGTTTCGTTTAGCTCATTGGTGCTGCGATCAACGGCGAGGTTCCAGAGCATCCCCTCATCACGATCGAGCAAGTCCTGCTTGGTTGCGTAAGTCGCCATTATTCGCTCGCTTCCGGCTCATCCGGTGCTTTCTGCTCATCCAACCCAGGCTCTTCCTGAATGGTTAGCCACGGTTCACTGTGCACCCGCTTTGCTTCTTCCGGCGTCAGATAGCAGCATGGAATGGTGCAGCTATGATCCGCTGGCACATCCTCTTTACTGGCAACAACAAAAACACGGGTTGGGGCGGAGTGCAGGAACTGTACGCCACTGCGCCAAAACCCTGATGGGTTCTTCGCGGTGACCAAAAATGAACCGAGACACCAAACCCAATCAGCTTGATTGCCCAGTGTTACGTTTGCTTCCGGTTCGGACGACGTTTCGCCCAGCTCGGAACAGCCTTCCATTGCTGCAGCTGCCAGCTGCGTGCTTTTGTCGGCCTCCACGGGCTGACCTTTTCTAACTGTTGCGGCTTTAGCCATGTTTAAACGTCCTATAACGTCGCATTGGTGATGTGTTAAACCGTTGCGAGTGGTGGTTTAGGCAGAGGGCGGAGCCCGCTGCCAGAGGTTATAAACGCTTACAACGAGTGCGGAATGCGTTACGGCAAGTACGGGCTAACAACAATCTCCACGTTGTTGAAATAGATGTTGCTTTCACCGTTTCCGATAAACTCACGCGAGATCAATTTACGCGCGGCAGATTCATTAGATGGGCCAACCACCAGAACGCGAGCCATCGTGCCGATCGGCGAACCGCTAGCCTTTTTCATACTGCCCAGCATTTCTTTAGCTTCAGCAAAGTTGGCTTCATTCAACTCAGCCTTGGAGCCAATGGCGGTCTGCGGGAAACCGAAGCCGTAACCGTGGCGGCCATCAACACCGGCAGCAAACTTATTGTTGAACCAGGTGTATTCACTGGTGGCGTTCATGGTTTGGAAGTTGAACGGGCGACGCTCTTGGAAGATGACCGGTTTCACAATCTGCATATCGTCGATCACGAACCACGGCGCACCGGTATCAGTACTTGGATCACCAACTACGTTAGAGAACGTCGTTGCTGGGGTTGTCCCCATCGGATGATCGGTATCGAAGAAGTTCTGGCCGTCATAACACAGCGTGCTAAAGCCAGCGGCTAACAAGCCATACACGTTCTTGTCAGGGAATACCGCGGCATCACGGCCAAAGCCTTCAGCCACCACGGCATACTTACCGATTTGGTCATCTTCAACATCTTCACGTTTAATTTTGATAGATGCTTCAAAGGTCTTGTTCTGGATCTGATAGCCATGGCTACCCATCTCAGCCAGCTGGCGTTCGCCGACCCACTCTTTAATGCCTGGTAAATCTTTCAGCCAGCCATAAAAGTTGCTTGAACCGCTACTTGGTACTTGCGTTGCGACACGATTCCACTGTGGCTTAATAACGCCCAGTCCTTTCGTATACGCACCTGACATCGAAATCGTCAGTGCTTCCAAAACCTGTGCTTCAGTAAACGCCATTCTCAGTTACTCCCTTGTTTCTTGGCATTCAGGGCCTTCTTAGACGCTGCGTACTCGTCTGCCGAAAGGTTCATTTTCCGGCACATGGCCAGCTCATCGGCGCTTAATGCGTCGGAGTCACCTGCACCGGCGGTCTTAACTTGCTTGCCATCAGCAATGACAGGGGCACGAGAACACCACGCAGTAAATTGCTCGCGTCCGTTCTCCGTACTGCAAAGGCCCACATACATGTTTTTATCTGCTGGAGCGACTTTACCGGCAGCAATTGCCTCATCGACTAAGGATTCAACTTTGTCTTTTTCGATCTGGTCCAGTTTGCCCTGCAGCTCTTGCGCTCGGTTCAGCGCCAGCTGGTGAGTCGCTACCGGCACATATTTAGTCGGGTCTTGCTGCGCATTCAGTGCCGTTTGATGCTCAGACTTCATCGTATTGATGGCCGTCACCGCCTGCTCGGGTGTCGCTTCTTCAGGTAAACCCAGCAGCTGAGTGATGATGAGAGGCAGTTTCACATTGTTATCCTCTTGGTTATTGAGGGCAGGAACATAGAGATTGGGTTTATTCGTTAACCCAGAACTGGATAGCGCCAGCACTTGACCGCTTTCAGGTGAGTAATCAAACGCGGGGGAGTAAAAGCCGAACTTCTTACCTTCAATCAGCTCATTCCCTTCGGAATTCCACTCAACATTGGCCCAGACTTCACCGTTACGGTTTTGCAGAGCAACGATCCAGCCGATAGCCTCGGTATTACCTACGCGGGTTTCCGTGGCATGTTCGATATCAAATGGCAGCTTCATATTGAATGCTGCCACCACACCATCAGGATTAGAGTTATTCCAACTACGGCCATCACGGCCAGCAAACATGCCTGCGGGGATCATTGGCAGCCAGCATCCTTGGTCTGCGGCAACCATCCGTGACATGTCAAAGCAGATAGCCTTATGGGTTCGTTGTTGCATCATTCGCTCCGTTACATAACAACCTCCTGCCAACTGGCTCAGGTTGAATGGTTAAGACGGATTGATAATGACGGGATAACGGGAAATAACGCAGATGACTAATTTCGCTCCGAACACGTAGTTCAGGAAAGGTGCAGCAAAACAGGGGAAGAATGACAACGGGGGATGAAAATTAACGAGCAGAACGAGAGGGATAAACCAAACTTACTTTGCACAGGGTACACAGGTTTTTTTATCAGGCAAGCACGAAGCAGCCGACAAACCGAAAAATACACCCGCAACCTTTTCCCACACCATCTTTAAACTATCTTTAAATCGCCTCAGATTGGCATGGGACAGGTTGATGCTTACGACGGTAGCCAAAAACGCTTACAGAGGCTTAGAGAGCGTTTTAGACAATACTTTTTCTTTGGCGAGCAAGTCGCTTTTTAGTGCCTGTTCCCGAGCTTTCCCCGGATTGTAGTTCCAACCAGGTTCAATGCCAGTGGGTAGCGTTTCAACTTCACCGGTTCGCTTATTGACCCACTCCCGCGAACCGTCATCAGGCGCAGAAAACGTATAGCCTTTTTTCTCCTGCAGCTGCGCATACTCATACTTACTAATTTGCCGAACACCACAATGGCAACCCCAACCGTTTGGCGGCATATGGCTCTGCCACCACGGGTCATCAATCGGTAACGTAATACCATTCCAGCTAACATGCAGCGCACGGTGCTCACGTGCAGGGCCCAACTGATACACCAAATAGGGCATGGCGCGCTTGGTTCGCTCTATGCGCTCCCACTGTCCAGCGGCACGGGCAGTACGCATGTTTGTCCGGTAAATGATTTTTAAACGGCCTTCACTGCCCAATTGAACTGGCTTTGCCTCACCGGTCAGCTGGTCATCCATCAGCTGAACGCCCCACCAACCAGACTTAACCAGCAATGGCTTGAGAACGGCGGCGAACTGCTGAAAGGTTTGCCCCTCAGCAATCGCATTCTCTACCAGCTGCCGCACCTCAACCAGCAGATCCGCATTCAACATCTTGGCCACGGTGAACGCATTAGCGTGCTCTTCCTTCCACACATCCCGATAATCAAACGCAGGCTTCAACCCTTTTTTCTTAAACCACGCCAGCGCCTCTTTCGGTGGGAACGCCTCGAATTCAGGCATCGTGTACATCCCCCACGCCGCGCATACGGAACATGTAATCAGCCAACTGCTGGGTGAAACGCTCAGGGGCCAGTGTCGTTTGCAGATCAGCCAGCGCAGCATTAAACGCTTCGTAGCTGTCACACTGATTAGCCAGCTTGATGATAGGGTTCATAAACTCATCACCACCCACTTCAACCCAATCGCTCATGGCGTCATTGGTCAGCTCATTAATGAGTTGTTCTGACTCTTGCTGCACCCGATTAATCGCCAAGCGTGCGGTTCGGTTCATCGCAACGGGTGTCAGAGCAGCGGCATTCATCGCAGACATAGGCTGCAGCAACAGCGCCTCGTTATCCGGATCGCCCAAACCGAACTTGTCGCGAATCTCACTTTCACTCACACGCAAGCCGCGATCGATGAGCGGGGTCAGGCTCTCAACCAACAGCTTCAGGTCTTCCGGTTCAGGCACGCGAATCGTCACACGTGGGTATGATGCCTGCACACCCCAGTTCAAAATGATGAACGGCTTGACCAGATATTCATTGATGGTGGATTCCAGCTGGCGCGCATCCCACTTCGCAATATCTAACCGCACTTCGTTGTGCACGGTTGCCTGCGCTTTACTGCTGCCATCATCGGTAGTCATCGTCTGGCCGAGAACAGCTTTACTGATTTGCTCATCACACCAGCGTGCTTGGTTCTCGAATAACGTATTACCACCGTCACCTTTCGCGGTTTCTACCAGCTCAATTTTCATTGAATCATGAATAACTGCACCGGCATCAGATGCAATCGACGCAATGGCATTTTTCAGTGTATCGATTTGATCAGGCGTCGCGTTGGGGCCGTACTTACCAATGCGCACCGGAATGCCGAACACCTCGGCAAACGCCCACCAGTCGCGCACCGTAAAGCTCTTGAGCATGTACATCACGGCACACAAGCGGGTCAGGCCATTGCGCCACACGCTGCCGCTCTTAGAACGGGGCAGATGCACAATGAACTTGTACGGCTCTAATGGTTTACCCTGTGGCGCTGCATCACTAATCAGTAAAATGTCATCCAGCGAATCCGCGTCTGGGCGCAGATAGCGCGGGTCAACCCACTTATAGTCATACGGTTTCCACGGCGTGCTGTTCGTATCCCACAGAATCTGGCAAACGCCCAGCCCCTTGCCCAGACCATCAAGCAGATCAAAAAACAACTCAGGGATGGCATCACTGGCCATCAGCTCACGCACTTCATCGGCTAACCGGATATCGGCAGGCGCATCACTGGCCGCTTCTACACTGGGCTTGAGTGCTGCAACCGCCAGCTTTCGGGTACGCAGCACCGAAGCATAATGCAGATCACGCTCTTCAATTTCTTCTGCCAGCGTCATGTAGTCTTGCGGGTTATTCCCATCGACTACTGAGCGCAACAAACCCGCCAACCGTAATGGCGTAACTGTGCTGGCCACACTCGAAGGGCGAGGGTTACGCACGCTAGTCACATGCGCCTTGGCAACATCAGCACCGAGCGTTGGCTTATCCGGTTTAATCGGGTTGCCCCGTGAATCAAGGATAGTTGTCACAGCATTACTCCTCGGCCACGCGCGGCCATCTTAGATTGCATATCATCGGCTCTATCACGCTCGCTCACGTTAACGTAAAACGGCGATTGCTCTGGGTTGGGTTTGCCTATGTTGTGCAACGCGTAAACATAGTTTTCTGCGCGGCTGGCCAGATACGCTAAGAAAATGGCCACCGCACTATCACCGTGACGCGTGTTACCATCACTTCCCACTGTGCGGCTGTCATCAATGCCAGGCACACCGCGATAAAGCTGAATCTGCCCCAAGTCAGTGATCACGTCTTCATGCTTTGGCAAGTCCAGCTCGTCATCTTCGAACGCGGCTTTAAAGCGCGGCATGTTTTCGCGATAGAACGCTTGCGACAACATGACTTGCTCAACCTCCTCGCCGTATCGGTAACTGGCTTGCTCGGCCAAATACTGGCCGTTACCGCGCGCATCCAACCAAATGCCATTACGCTGCGGCAAGTGATCACACACATGGAACAACGCTTGCTCTTGCTGTTTGAACGGAACATTCTTCAGCTCAACCAAGAACGGCACGCGGCGGCGGGTATTGGGCTGCACGTCAATCGGTGCTAATACCGTCAAGTCACCCGTGCGCGCGAAGTCTTCGCCCAGCGCATGACGGCAGCTCTTGTCTAATTTATCCAGCTCAGGTTGCACATATTGATCTAGCCACTCCTGCATCTCGTTCACGCGCTCCGTTTCAGAAGCGGCATTAAACGCAGTCGAGCCAGTAAAGCGCAGAACGGTAGGCTCACCCCGTGCGGCACGCTCACGTAACCCGCGGGGAAGATAAGCACCACCACCGCTTTTCGGTTCGCAGTAGTACTCTTCCCGCGCATCCTCTTCAGTCGCTGTATCTTTGAGCAGGTTCTGTAACCACGTATCTTGCGCGGCTTGGCTCCACGGCTTTTTAGTGACTTGGCAAATCCGCTTGTACAAGCCTTCATTGATTGCTGTTTCGATATCCACCGTGTGAATGCTATATCGCTTCTTACCGGCGCGGCTGTCTTGAATCAGCGTATTGAAGAGGTTTTCGACACCGTTATGCGTCGAGATAATCCGAACCTTACAACCCCACATCGTCAGCGCCAGAGCAGCTTTAAGAATGGCGGCCAAGTCTTTGTGAAACGCACCTTCATCAATAACCACGTTACCTTGCATACCACGCAGGTTGCTGGGGTTAGAACTCAGCGCTTTGATTTTGAACCCGCTGGCAAAGTTGATGACATAGACCAAGATATCTTTGTCTTCATCAGCCAGCGCTTCTTCACTCACTTCACTGGCGGCGCAGTTATACGCACGTGCCCACATGGCACATGCGTCGATAAACTCACGCGCCATGTCTTTTGTAGTACCTACATAGAAGGTATCGCAGCCGCCCGCTGACGATGACATAGAGCCAGTGAGTGCAGCATCAGCAGCCTCTGCCCACGTAATCCCTGTACGTCGGCTTTTTTCACAAATCTTCAGGTCTGAGTCATCAGCTATCCAACGCTTCTGATACCCCAGCAGCACCTCATTGTGATTGAACTGACCGCCAATAATGGCGGCCGCAGACTGGTTGCGCAGTTCATTTTCTGCTGACGTTAAATGCCCGCTCATCCAAAGAAACTCCACAGCGCAAAGCAGAACACTGAACTGGCCGTCATCCACCCGTAGCAAAATGAATCCAGCTTCACGCAATCAGAAAACATGCGCAGCACAATGAATGGTGCAACCAAGCAAAGCCACAGTGACCAGATAGACATCATGCCAACCCCAGAATTTGCTGCTTGATCTGTGTGGCGGTTTCCGCCGTCAATCCAGCACGCTTAACGATTTGCTCAGCCTTGGCCGCAGCCTCTTCCGCAAACGCCGCTCGAATCTCTTTCTCAACCTTATGGCTGGTCATCGCTGCTTGCTCGACACGCTGAATCACTAACGCCAGCTGCCCCAGCGATTTAGGGTCAACCATCTTGCCGTCTTCGCCTTCGCTGGCGTCCATCATCTTCATCGAAGTTTCAAACGCCATCGTGCGCACAAACTCTTGCAGCAGCTTACCGACTTCAGAGGTCGGCGCTTGCCCCAGCTTAGCTGTCCAAACCTCGGCCACTTCACGGGCTTGCGCCATGCGGCTACCGGCTTCTTCCATACGCTTAGCAAACCGGTTCAGACCCGTGCGGCTGATCTGCTCTTCGGGCGGTAGTCCGGCATCAACAATCAGCTGATTAACCTCAGCCAGAATGTCTTTCTGCTGCATAGAACCAGAACGCAGCATCGCGGATAGCTGACTGCGAATATCATCCGGCAACTGCTGAATCTTTGACTTGGTGTTCTTTTTCTTGACTGTCATAGCCACCCCAATATCAGGATTACTCTGGGCGTGGTTTCTTGACGCCAGGCACAGTTGCCGATCCCGTCGCCACATCAATACCGCGACCGGTTAACTTGGCAATCATCGTATTGCCCAGCTCACGCTGCGTAATCAAACCTTGCTCCGCTAACCAGCAAATGTGCGTGCGCACCGCATCACGGCTAATCTTGTGGCCATACTGATCCAGACAGGCATCCAAAATAGACTCGTTCGCTTCATAGCCCGGCATCTCTTCCAGAGAGCGCAACATCACCAACCGCTGATCTGCAGTGACCAACTCTTTTAACGACATACAAACCCCGCTTATTTCTCGTTTAAACGCTGTTCCAACAGCAAATTATTCAGGTGATTGGTTTGCTTTAATTGAGCGGTTAACGCCTTCATGTCCCCGCGCACGTTCTCCATCTGCAGGCTCAAGTGGCTAAACTCCTGCTGCGTGGGCAACGTGCTAATGTGATTTTCGAGGCTATCAACACGCGAGTTCAGTTCATCCATAGATGTCTCAATCACTTTGATTTCTTCACGGCGCGCAAAGGTCTTACTCAACCACAGCATCGCCACGGCCATACCCAGAGCCGCAATCGTGGTAATGACACCCCACCACTTGGGGATCCAATCAAACTCCATAGTGAACCCCCGCACGTTCCTGAACCGATTGGCAAGGCACGCAGCGCACCGCGTTCGGTGCAGCGTTTAAACGCTCAGTCGAAATCTGCTCACCGCAGCGCAAGCAAAAACGATTACCGGCAGCGTCTTCATCAGGTGTTTCGTTCGGGCGATTAACAACGTGCGCAATCGCCATATCACGCGTCTTCTGTTCCAGCTCTTGTGCTCGGTCAAATAAGTCGATCATTTAATCCTCGCCACCAGTTGAGACACTGCACCCGTTACAACAGACTGCACCTTTTGTCCTGACGCTTTCGGGTGTGGGGCGAAGCCATCCAGAGTCCGCAAGCCCAGATACGCCCACGCGATAGAAATCAGCATCATTGCCATATCAAAATCAGGGCCAGAGCCATAACCAAACGCCTTCAACACTGACATCAGAAGCACATAAAGGGCGGTCATATACCACGACTGGCGCGCCATCTTTGGCCGCGTATGCCGCACGTATTCATCCTTCGCGTTATCACCTTCACGAATGGTTTGCTGCGCTTCTGCATGCGCGGCTTGATTGTCTTGCAGCTGCAACTCTTGTCGGCGCGTTTGTTCTTTTTCCAGCTCTACCTTCAAACGCTGCAAATCAGCCAACACGGCGGGGTCATCGATGCTACTCAGCCGATCGGCAATCACAGCCTCTTGCTGGCTGGTACTCATGCCGAGATTGGATACCTGCTCGACAACATCAGCGACCTTATCTGCAGTAGCACTACCGCCAAACATGGATGAAATACCACGGATAAGCGCAGGGCCACTTTGCACAGCCAACGCAGCGATAGCAGAGATTAACGGGATCATGACATGTCCTTATTGTTAAGAATGGCCCGAAGGCTCGCGCACTTATCACGGCCATATTGCATGGCCGAATCCGCCTCATTTGAAGGAGAAAAAAAGGAAGTGCTATGACTGACCGGCGCAGTAACGCCAGACCTGACACGATAGATTTCAGTTGGGGTAACAGACAGCCACCCGCGTACAAACAAATCTTGCATGGTGCCGTCATGGCTATGAAGAGGCGGAGTGCGGTCAACAGCATCCTCCGCAATTCCACGTTCTGCCGCTTCGCGCTCTAGCGCCAAGCGTTTAGTTCGACCGTGAGAAACACTCCATAACCAATTACGGCCCATATCAAACCCCGTACTCTTTTGCCCACTCGCCGGTACGCATTTGCTGCGCATGGCGTTTGGCGCGGTTCGGTGTTTGTTTTGCCCAGCGGCTATCCAGCATGCCAGCAGCGGCTTTATTCCAATTACCATTGGCCACGGCAGAAAGCGTATTCTTAAAGTTTGCTAACCCCTGCGGCCCCATTTGGTACGCCATTGACTGCAACACGGCATAACGTGCGGGATACTGCGAACATGCATTCATCGCCGCAGCCAGATTCGGAAACTTACGCATATCCGACTCGAGTTTATTTATAAACTCACCCAACCACGCTTCACCGGCCTTCAGAGGCAGAGTGAATTGATACAGTTTGATATCTGCACCTTGCGGCCCAATACGAAAACCAAAGCCAACGGTAGGATAACCTTCACTGCAAAGGTATGGCCGTTCTCGCCAACCTTCTTCAAAATCAATGAGGGAAAATAGAGAAGACATGACACACCTTAATTAATAAGAATTTAATTAAGTGTGCGCTAAGAGGATAATTACTTTGTAATGTGATTTTTCATCTAAAAATGGAAAGGGAGCCTAAGCTCCCTTTTTAACTGAACAGTATATTGTGTTTTTATTTCTACTTCGTGTGAATTCCCACCCCTTAATTACAGCCTTTTTCATCTCGCCATTTTTTATGTCGCCAGAGTATACATCTGACAACGCTTTCTCGTCTGGTGAAATGGATGACCAATCACTAGATTGCTCAATTGGTGATAACGCCGCCAATCGCCAGCAATAGCCTTCAGCCATAAACAATGGGTCTTTTTCACTCTCAGTAAACTCAGCTTTCACAATGCCGTCTGTAGGGTTTAATTTCACCTGAAGATGGCGATACGAGTCTGAGACACTTGCCTGTTGGTAATCACCTAGCTGCATCCAGTCAGACTCTACAATGTGTGAAGCCTCAAAGCTTTGTTTCACCACATCAATAGGTTCAGCGTTAACGCCACCGGAGAGCAGTGAGCAAAAAAATAAAGTACTATAAATAATCCGTTTCATCAGCTATCTCCAAACATGTCAGGCTGGCGGCGGCGGGTCTCAAATGAACGCATACGCGCGGTAATGCGCCAGATTTCCCGCTGCGTAACATCGAACTTCTGCGCCAGCTCAAAGGAATTGTTACCGTTAAACTCCTGCCACACCCGCAAATCACGAATCGTGTTTTGCAGCGTCTTGCCTCGTGGCAAATAAAACTGCAGTCCGCCGTACACTCGGCACAGTTCTGATAGCATGACTAACGCCAGCTCAGGAGATCCACCATGCTTTTCTACGGTGCATGAAAACAGATCGTAAAGCTCCCGCATAGTTTCAGGCCAACGGGCTGACTTTTCATTTTCTATGATATTAATTGTATCGCTAAGCATGCTGCTATTGAGCTGCTCACCGAACATATCAATGGTCTGCTCGTCTGTCTCCATACATCCCTCCTGACGCCAGATAAATAAATACCCAGCAGTGACTGAGTGTTAAAGATCATACAGCACCAGATCTACGCTATCAATGAAAAGGCCCCTTACGGGGCCTTTAAAGTCACTATTATTGAGATGCATCAGGTTGTTTATCAGGATTAATTATTACCCCATTTAAAAGCAACTTCATGCCTGGTCGCCAACCTGGATTCTCATACACCAGACGAATCAAATCATACCCTGGCATCGCCTTAGACTGATACGAACGCGACTCTGGCAGCACATCTCCGCGTTTCAATATAACCTCTGACATCAACCGAACGTGCCATTTTTTCAGAGCTTCCAGAACCTGATACGCCTGCTCTGATGTCAACCACTCAGCGCGCTCGATACCAGCACCACCATTATTGCGAGCCGTCATGCGCTTGATGTAACCGTTCAACGCATCCTCTGAACCGTTCCGCACAAACCCATCATGGTGCATGCAAATCCAGATAGCGCGAATCTTGCGTACCTCTGGGGCGCGAACGCGTGCAGAGCTCGGCGGCGAGTGGCGGCGAGACTTCGATACTCTGACCACAAAGCCAAGACGTTTCATTTCCTGCACCACATCGTCCAGCTTTTTTGCACTTAACCCTTTCGCAGAACGTGAGCCTGTAACACGCTCCAGCAATGACCGGTAATCATCCTCCGTCATTCCCAACTCACGGCGACCAACCTGCACCAACTTCAGAAAGCGAGTCACATCGGCGCGCTGGGGTTTATTTTGCGTCATGTTCATCATCATCTTCCTCACTCAGTGTTTCGACCCAGATACGCTTAACTGCCGGTGGTCGTCCATCTCGCCACTTTGGAACACGGTCATCAAGCCATTGCATTGCTTGCTCATCGGTCATCATCACCGGCTTCTTTGACCCACTAACCAAAACCCGTGGGCCATTAGCCTTTACATAATCAACTAAGTTGCGGCGATAGGGGCTGAGTTTCATCGGCCACCTCCTGCAACTCAGTCACTAACTGCAACCCCTCAATCTTTTTAAACTGCCGCACCAAAACGGCAGAGGATCCAAAATAGGGCGTAAGGTATGTAAATCCGAGCGTTTTAGGGTCTGTCGTGGAATACAGCTCTTTGAAGCGCTTAACACCAATGCGTTTTTTTACTTTCTCCAATTGCTGAATTTCTTTTCTGTTATAAAAAGCGACAAACCTGTGATGCCAAACTTGCTTCACCACACCGTTAATAAACGCATCGTCAGGTGAAATTTCATCAAGTCTACCGACCCAATCACCTTTGATTTTGTGGTCAATGTATACCGCCAACGCGGTTGTGTTTTCGCTCTTGCGTACACGCTGAATCGTAATGGCATGACCGCTCAGGCTAAACTCCAAATGCACCACAAATTCTTTTAACCGAGTTTGAATCGCCTTCCATTGCTCTTTGCTGATAGTCATCATGCCACCTCTGCAACGTCACGAACGGCACCAACGCCGTTAGCACAACCGTCCACTGCAGCATCAGCGCCAAAGCGAATAACACAGGTTTGGCACAGCGCCGCACGGCGAATGGCCCACTCGTGATTAGCCGCGTTCTTGGCCACCTTGCTAGCCATCAGCCACACGTTTTGTGCCATCGTGTAGCGGCCTTCACGCTCCAGTAAGGCAGCCTCAGTAGACAGTGATGCGTATTCAGATTGCGGGGTGTTCAGCACTTCAATTTCCATGATGTAACTCCATATTGTTCTTTTCATAAACGGTGACCACAGAGCCATTCTTGAGAATGAAATACGCAAGGTCACATTCGAGGATTCGGCGCGGATTCCATCCCGCTTCACGCTGCCGAATCCGCCGCAGCTGGCTTTTGCTTGGACGCCTTGCGCGAGACAAGGCCCCCAACATTTCCAATTCGCTGCGACCGGTACGCTCAACCCAACGCTGCATCGCGTGACGGGTGAGGTACAGCGGGCCATAGCGCGTTTCAAACTCCATCGTGCTGATGACCGAACATCTCTTGGTAGGTGGCATCACCCATCACCGGCCCACAATCAGGACACCCTTTGCACGTTGGCCCCAGAGTTTTGCAGACGCTTTTAACATCAAGCTCATTCCACACCCGCCGCATTGCCATTCCTCCGCGCTCTGCAAGAAACGCCTCGGCATCGTCCAGTGGCATAGACAAATCTTTGTATTCATCAG
Source organism: Plesiomonas sp. ZOR0011 (assembly GCF_000800945.1). Lineage (NCBI taxonomy): Bacteria > Pseudomonadati > Pseudomonadota > Gammaproteobacteria > Enterobacterales > Enterobacteriaceae > Plesiomonas > Plesiomonas sp. ZOR0011. The sequence goes on along the minus strand of NZ_JRKB01000073.1, from coordinate 108,020 downwards.
GGTTATGTGGTGTTGCATTTACCAAACCAGCAACCCATTGCAGAGCATCACGTACGCCATGCTCGTAGTGAGATTCTTCATAGTCAGTCCCGTTTTCATCACAACGATCTGCTAGCAAGGTGGCCAACATAAGCTGCTGAAAAAACTCAGGGGTCATACTTGTCATTTTCATAACCACCTCACAGCTTTGCCCAGTCCAAAGAAATCGCCGTGTACTTGCCTGACGGCAGGCGCTCATAAAGGCGGATATATTCGGTCTTACTCACCGCCGTGATAGCGTCTGCACACGCCTGCATCGCCTCCATCCACTCTGGGTCATCAATTGCCAGCTGGCGCAGAGAGAGAACCTGATTCACATCAATGCGGCCCTGCTTACCAACCCGAAACGCATGGTCAACCAGCGCACGAATCTCCGCGCTTGAACCTGGTGACCAACGCTCGATGCACGCATCAATTTTTGCTTTCGCCGCCTGAATGCGTTCGTTGAAAACACGGTGCTCGCCAATGGCGCGTTCAATCTTGTACTTGCCGTCAAACGAAAGCAGCGTCACATTCCCCTTAGCGCCACCCCACGTAACGTCATATTCGCTGGCACTCAGGTCGAGAAAATCGACAATCCGCTTTTGCATGGCCTGCTTGCACGCCAGCATCAACTCCTGTTGCTGATGGCCCATTGCAATCAGCTCCATCACCACTTCATCACGCAGCAGATCAATCGGCTTAATCAGGTGCACCGGCACCAAATGACCCAGCGAATTCGTGCGCATTTCATGCTCTGGTGCTGTTGTGGTTTGGGTTTCATTTGTCATTGTCATGTTCCTTACGAGATTGAGAGATGTTGCATTCGCACAAACCGGTGAATGAGATACCAAGCGAACTGGGCATGTCTTTATGCTGCAGTCGGCTGAGTGATACCGGCTCTGGTTTTCCCCTAACTTTCACCACAGCGCTGTTCCCTGAAATTTCCAGCACAACGCCATTGCAACTTGAAATGTGAATCCGACCACGGCCACGCAGGCTAGCGCGTGAGAACGTCACCTTGTCGCCTGGTGCAAACGGCTTTATATCCAGCACAGCAGGCAAATACCGCTGGCACGTTTTGCATAAATAATTCATAGCCACTTCCTTATGCCGAAGACTGGAGCTTGCTTAGAGTCGAGGTACAGAGCTGCTGCGAACTCTGCGCCGTCATCCTGATAGTCATGAGCGTTCGCCACGGCATAACGCTCCGCCCAAAACACCATCGAACCGCAATCCAAACGCGTCGCCATAACGCGGCGCTTGATGCCCTCGATAGTGGTATCAATCTCAACGGCACGGTCACACAGCACTTGGCTGGGAAACTCAATTTCGATGACCGGACGCGCCGGAGTGCGGGTAACTTTCAACACATGGCAGCCCATACGACGAAGCTCTTTCACTGAGCTGAACAGGGCAGACTTCAGCGCCTGGTGATTCACATTGCCGTTCATACTTCCGTTCATAGTGGATTCCTTGCTGTTCTCGGTATTGGTTCAGGGTTGCCAGTAGAGGCAACCCGCTGCCTGTCTTTACTCGCCTTCCAGCTCTTTGAAGGCATGGCGCAAATCACCTTCATTCAGTGGCTCACCCACGGAGTACATCACCGCCAGTTTCAGTACTTTGCTCACCATCCGCAGACCACCTGGGCGCTCACTGATTTTCAGCAGCAGTGCACGCTCATCACTGCCCGTCACCGACCACGCATCAGCAATCGCCATCACATCGGCTTTTTTGCACTTGGTCAGCGCGCGTTTTTTAGCAATACGGGAATACAGACGGGCGAAGTCTTCACTGCGCTGGCCACCGGTCAGCTGGGTGTAAACACGAGAGTTACCCACCAACACCATGCCCACGCCGACTTCCTCTTGCAGAATGCGCAGCTCTTCAAGTGTTGGGCGATCAAGGTGGTCGGCTTCATCAACAACAATCAGGCCATTGGTATTACGCAGCTTGCGACGCAGTGCACGAGCCAGAGGGCCACGCAAGCGCGGCGCGTTCTCCATACCCAGCTCCATCGCCAACTCATACAGACACTCGGTCATCGTGGCGCGGCTCGGGCTAGCCGTGATTAACCAGACATTGTTGTTTTTGCGTTGGTACTCCAGCAGCGCTTGTGTCTTACCAACACCTGACGCACCGTGGATAACCGCGATACTTTGGGTCACATGCGCATACGTCATATCAGCAGCAATCTGACGTGCCGTTTCTGTCAGCACGAAGCCGGGGTCTTTCGGGGCGCAGCTACGCTGGTCACGGGAGTTCAGCCAGTTAGCAATCTTTTGCAGCATGGCGGTAGGGTTAGCCGAGTATGTCCCTTTAACCAACTGGTTAATCGTAGTAGGGCTAACGCCGATCTCTTTAGCCATATCCGCCTGCGTTACCGCACCGGATTCAAGCAAAGCTTTAGCGCGTTCCAGTGGCTCCGCTGCCGTGTTATTCACGAGAGACACCACGTTTGTCATTGAAGTTGTAGTCATGGAAAACTCCTTTTCGGGCCAATTGGCCAATACGGTTTAAATGCCAGTTACAGGCTGTTTTTCTTTAACTGCTCAGCGAGCGTTGCAACATTCGCTTGGTAGCGTGATTCATAGTCGATCACTGTCGCTGGCTCAGCGGTTTGCGTACTCAGTTCAGTGCGTGGCTGCAGCGCTACTGCCGCATTGCCTTGCATCATCGGGCGTACCATCTCAACAACCTTGGCCTCTGGAACCTCTTCATCAGTGATGCTCGGTAACAGCGCCGCAGCCTCCAATGCAGACATGCCTTTCTTAGCCAGAGCTGCTGCTTTATTGGCTTTAACGAATTGAGTACGTTTGCGTTTGTGTTCACGGGCCTGTTGGGTATCGCCGAACGCGACTTTCTCCATGCACTCCGCTTCGCAGATATGCAGGCCGTTCAATGTGGTAACGAGTACCGTTTCATGCAGTCGCTGTGGGTCGAACCGCGCGACCACTTTTTGGTCGGCATACTGCGCCAAATCAGGGTGGTAATAGCGGTTACTGCGCTTCTCAATACTGCCGCCAGACTCCAGCTTGATAGTGCCGTGCTTGCTAACGCGGGTTGCTTCAGCCTGCAGCAGCATCAACGTCAGTTGAGCATCAGTAGCTTTACGGATAGACGCTTGGCGATAGCTGTTTTCAAATGCCTGGTCAAAGCTCATTACACCGCCACAGGCTTCTGTTTCACGGCCAACCTTGCTGTTGTACAGCGCCACACCCTCAGCAATGATCCGCATGAACTCCGCCGCATCAGCCGCCCGTTCACCATAATTGTCCGGCTTCGCCATCGGGTTAGGGCCGGTGTAGCAACCCGCTAACAGCGGATGCTTATCGATCATTTCATCAAGGCCACCCACGCCGAACGCACGTTCAACCGGCTTCGCTTGACCATGACCTTTCCCCAGCAGCACACTTGTCCAGTGCAGCTCAATGCCCAGCATCGGAATGATCCCGAGCGGGTCATCCTCTTTAACCTTGAAGCGATAGCGGTTTGGCACACCGCCGGTCATCCACTTGTTGGCCGCAGCACGCGTGTTATCGATAGTGATTTCGCGCGGAATACCGTACTTGCTGCACGCATCCATTAAGCTCAGGCGAATGCTGTCGGTGTTCTCACTAACATCAGTACGCCATGCCACAATCTTCCGGCTGTAAACGTCCTGCCAAACCCATGTTTTTGGGCGCAGAATTTCACCGTTGAACCACTTCACAAACACGTTGTGTTGGTATCCATCGCCGTTTAACCAGCTCATTGCATCCAATTCAGCAATGGTTCGCTCTTGCGGTGGATAGAGCTGCATCAACGCATGTTCACCGTCACGCAGCATCACGCGTTGAGCGGTTGAAACCTCTAACCCCAAACGGCGCATCAAGCTGTCTAAACTCGGAACAGACCAGCCGTACTCACGGGCAGCCAAACACAAACGGTCATAGCAACTGCTGGCGTTTGGCCGCTCATTACGCAAGTAATCCGCCTTGAAGTACTCCCACGCCTCAGCACTGACCGGAGCCAACTTCGCAACACGATTAGCCGTGGCCGATTCCTGATGCTTCGGCAGCAACACCGCCAACCAATCGCTAGACTCAAAGCCCTTAACCGCAGCGCAATAACGGCGCAGAGTGGGCAGAGCAATCGCGAACTCGTCAGAAATGTGCTTATACGCATCCATCAACGAACTGCCGTTCTGAACTAACGCATGCACAGCCTGCACAGCAGCAACCCGAGCCTTCGCTTTTTCATGGGCCTTTTCATTTGCCTTACCCCAACGCGCCCACAACTGCTCTTTGCAATAACGTGGTGCTTTAGGCTTAGGCAGATCCAATGTCATGCCACCAATCTGAACTTTGCCGCTCTTACGCAGCAGCGCGGCTTGGGCTGCTGTAGGCAAACACGAAACAGAAAACTCAAACGCTTTACCCTGAACACCTTCCTTGCGGCGAGATTCCCATCCTTGACTCTTGGCCATTTTTCTAACGCCTTGAGGAGTACCTGGAAGACCTGGCAAACCAACAACGTCTGTGACTGAAAACCACTCCATGGAGGTGCTCCTCATACAGCTTCTTTCAGTGACGGATAACGTGATGGCCAGATCTCTTCTTTTGGCACACCAATAGCAGCAGAGATAATCCCTTCGCCTTTTGGCCATGGACGCATCAATGCGTTGTACAGCGTTTGACTGCCAAGGCCGTTCTCACGTGACAACCTAGATAGATTCGTACCCCGCTTTTTGAGGGCTGAAATCACATCAGAACGGTGCCAATCGCTAGCTCTGATTTCAGTTTCCATTTCGTTTACCTCACTTCTGAATTACCATCAGTTATCAATTTCTGTAATCAGTTTCTGTAATCAGTTTATTCAGAAACCTGTTAACATCAAGCTGTTTCTCAATGGTTTCCATCAAGAAATTGATAAGCCATTGATATATAACTAAAGAAACTATAAATGTTTTTCGGAAACTCAGTTTCCTAAAGAGGGTGTTTTGAGAAACGAATGGATGACGGCCAAGGAGCTCTCCGAGTTACCAGGAATGCCAAGCACACCACAAGGCATACACAAGAAAGCGAAGAGAGAGGGTTGGAAGTGGCGAAAACAGGAAGGAGTCAAAGGACCAGGCATTGAGTACTGGTATAGCGTCGATGAGGATTTAGAAAGGCCACAGGCGCTGAATGAACCGGAACCCGTTTATGAAAACAAGTTTCTAGAAGAGTTCGCTTTAATACCTGGTTACCGCGTCCAAGTATCAGCAGGACACGGCACAATCACGCAGACTGACTGCGAACCGTGCAGGCATTTAGCGTTTAGGCGTAAATGGCTTAGGTGGCGCGGGTTTAATGAAAAAGAATTAGCCATCGTCTGGAGCAAAGGCGACAGCATGGAGCCGACCATAAGCAACAACGATACGCTCGTTGTACACCTCGGCAGAACGCGTCCTGTGGACGGTCACATCTACGTTGTGCGTAATGCTGACCAGCTATGGGTTAAGCGACTACAGGTCTTGCCGAACGCCTGGCTACTGCTCAGCGACAACAAACACTATCAGCCGATCGAAGTGCCTAAAGACCAGCAGCACACCTTTGAGATCATCGGCCAAGTGGTTCACATATCGCATGACGTTGGAGAGTGAATGAAGCAGATTTAAATCGGTTTTAAATGTGTCGTTTCTGAAAATGCTGTTGATCAAATCACTAGCCGTTTCCAGTTGTTCATTGATGTATTGATCATTTTTCCAAACACCTAAATGAATACGGCCTGAAGAATGTCAGTTGCTCTTCAGGCCGCGCCAAGTCTGACTTTGGATCCCACTTACTTCCCAGTATTCCCACTTATTCCCTAAGTCTTACCTAGTGATCAATTCAATAGAGTCCTTACAACCGATAAACAGGGAAATCCAGAATGACGACACAGCAACAGGTTGTGATTATGGGGCTGGGCAACATTCTGTGGGCCGATGAAGGATTCGGCGTGCGGGCGGCAGAGAAAATTTATGCCGAGTATGATTTGCCTGACTATGTGGAAGTGGTCGACGGCGGTACGCAAGGTTATAACCTGCTGCAATACGTGGCCAGAGCCACGCATCTCATCATCTTGGATGCCATTGATTTTGGCCATGAGCCGGCCTCGTTGCACACCTACGAAGGTCGGGCGATCCCAGCCTACCTCAGCGCCAAGAAAATGAGTTTGCACCAAAGCAGCTTCTCGGAAGTGTTGGCGTTGGCGGAAATCAAAGATACCTATCCAGAGCATGTGGTGCTGATTGGCGTGCAGCCGGTATTGCTGGATGACTACGGTGGTAGCTTGACCGAGCCGGTCAAGGCGCAACTGGAGCCCGCGGTGCAACAAGCGTTAGGTTGGTTAGCGCGTTGGCAAGTGCCGGTCAAACCAGCCACGACGCAGCGCCGCTTGAATGATGCCAGCTTAGCGATGGAAAAATACGAAGGCGAGCGTCCGCGTCAATACAGCTTGCCGCCGTATCAAGCGCCGCAAGCTGAGCCTCAAACCGCACCGAACGAGGAGCGTAAGCATGCGTTACTCTGAGGCGGCGTTAACGCATTTTGCCACCTTATGGCAGCGCATGATGCAGCGCGGCATGCATCCGATCACGGCCGATTCACTCAATGCATGGGTGGCAGGTCAGGAGTATGTTGCAGTGCTGTTGAGCACCGATCCGGTGACTGTACCGGAAGTGTCAGACAACGTCGTGATCATTCCGGAGGTATTGGCGGAGTTTGCTCACCTTAATTGGCAAATTGCCACTGCCGATTTGGAAAACAGCGAATTGCTCTCGGATCAGTATCAGATCCTCAAGCGTCCTGCCGTGCTGGTCTTTGCGCACGGACATTATCTGGGCGCAGTGTGCGGCGTACATGGTTGGGGCGAGATCATCCATCAATTTCATGCGCTGCTACAGCCTGCAGCGCAAGACATCATTCAGATTGGAAACATCTCACATGTCTGACAACACCTATTTTCACCTGCTCGGGCCAGGCTCCCAGCCAGATGATCCGGATTTTGCCATGAACCCGTTGCCGATTACGGTGGGGGTAGCGAGCGAACCGCCAATGGCAACGTTAGAGCAGTACCACAACGTGACAGAGGCTCTGCAACTAATTGAATATTTGCTGGGCAAGTGCACAGATTATCAGGGCGATCCGGTGCATTATCCTGTGGCAGATGTCACCGCTCTGGATGATAACAACCGCCATTTTCTTGATGTGTTACTCGGGGAAGGGGAAGTCTCCATCGTCGTGCAGGTGAATGAAACGACTGAAATCCAGATTCAGGAGTCTATCTTTTGTGGGTTTTGGCGCGTGTGGGAAATCCAGCATGGTCAGAGAGTGGCCGATCGCATTGAGATTTGTCCCATTCCGGCCTGTGTCTGTTATCATGCGCAACTTTATGCGCACGAGTCGGCGTTATTGCCGCCGATTGGACAGCGTCAGTTGATGAATGCGTTGCCGTTGGCCCATGAGCTGTTATCCCAAGCAGGGAAAGCGCCACAGCCGGCTCATGTGATTAATCTAACGTCTTTACCGTTGACCGATGATGATCGCAGTTTCTTGGCTGACACCGCTGGACAAGGTAACGTGCGTATCCGTACGCGTGGCTACGGAGAAAGTTTGATTGTTTCCACCGGACTGAAAAATGTCTGGAACATTCGTTGTTTGAACGGATTAAAAGGCATTTTGCTGGAAACATATGAAGTGAGCTGTATACCAGAGGTCGCACTGGCGTCGGTGGAGGATATTGAAGATTCTGCCCAGCGTCTGCGTGATACATATCTGTGGTTTAAGGAGCTGACACATGTTTGAGGGCAGTTACCGCAAGGCGCTAACGCCTTCCGCGCAGCTGGAGTGCAAGATTTGTGGTTGGGTGTATCACCCTGAGCGGGGTGACCCGGTCTGGCAAATCCCTCCCGGGACGGCGTTTAGCGCGCTCCCTGAGCACTGGTGTTGCCCGGAATGTGACAATCCTAAATCACAGTTTCTTTTGTTGCAGGAATAACCCGAGGTGGACCAAGTTTAAGGAGTGATCATGTTTCAGGAACTGGGTAAGCAAAGCCAAGCACAGTTATGTCGTCCGGAACACCGCTCTGTATATGATGAAAATCTGCGATGGTATGAATCCAACCCTGCCAGTATTTTTGAGCAGGCATACCGACAGGTTTATGAAAAATCGATGCAGGATATCCCATTTATTAATCGGCAAATTCAAATTGAGCTGATTGGTGTCGGTCGCTGGCAGCATTTCTGGCGTGGAATGATGCTGACGCCTTGGAGCATGAACCTGCTGTTGATCCCCGCGTGTGAAGCGGGTTGTATCCACGCCAGCAAAGGCAGTGAGTCGCAGTATCCTTTACCACAAGGTTGGTTCCCGTTTGTGGCCTCCTCGGTTGGGGTGACGGGCGCATTTTGGCAAAGCTCGCTCTTTTCAGACATGCGCTTGTTTGAAAGTCATATGGCGGCCAGAGCCACGGGGGAAGAGGTGATTCGTCAGCTGTTCCCCGTGTCCGAAGAGGGAATGGATCTGCAGCGTCGCCGGTTATTTTTGCTCGGCAGCGCAAACTGATCACCGCGTTATTTGCAAGTTGAGTCAACTGTGATTTGATCGCTACATTATGCGCCTATCCTATTGCGGATACTCAAGTATGGAGAGTCAGTATTTAGCCGATTAGGATAGGCTCCATGGCATCAGCGAGAAACCGCTAGCACGGTTGCTTCTCGCTGATTAGCGATCACACCCCATCATGGCTGAACATCATGCTGAATATTGTTTTTCTGGATCGTGAAACCTTCCCTGCCGATATTGAAATCCCTCGTCCGGCAGTGCCTCATCAGTGGCATGAGTACTCCTATACCCCTAAAAGCAAATTACCCGAGCGTATCGGCGATGCGGATATCATCATCACCAATAAAGTGATGCTGGATGCCGAGGCATTGTCTTTAGCGCCGCGCCTGAAGATGGTGGCCATTTCTGCTACCGGCATAAACAATATCGATTTGGCCGCCGCTAGCGCGCACGGTATTACGGTGTGCAATGTGCGTGACTATGCGCAAGTGACCGTGCCTGAACATGTGCTGAGTTTCATTTTTGCCCTGAAGCGCAATTTGGCAGGTTGGATAGCCGATCAGAAGCAAAAACGTTGGGCGAGCAGCCGTCAGTTTTGTGCGTTTAACTATCCGATTACCGATGTGCGTGGCAGCACATTAGGGATTGTGGGGCGAGGCTCTTTAGGGCGCGCAACCGGCGCGTTAGCGCATGCGGTGGGCATGCAGGTGCTGTATGCCGAGCGGCCAGATGCTGAGTTCGTGCGTGAAGGTTACACTGCGTTTAGCGATGTGCTGGCACAGGCGGATGTGTTGTCATTGCATTGTCCGCTTACCGAACAAACCGCCAAGTTAATGAATGATAAGACGCTCAGTGCGATGAAGGCGGGGGCGCTCTTAATCAATACCGGCCGAGGTGCGTTGGTAGACGAAGCGGCGTTACTGCGAGCGTTGGACAGTGGTCGCTTAGGTGGTGCAGCGTTGGACGTGCTCAGCGAAGAGCCGCCGAAAGCGGATCATCCACTGCTCGTGGCTGCCGCGCAGCGTAACAACTTACTGATCACACCGCATGTGGCGTGGGCGTCAGATTCGGCAATTCGTGAAGTGTTGGCGCAGGTGGTACACAATATCGAAGCCTATGTGGCGCGTAAGCCACAAAATGTGGTGACGCTATAAAAAAGCGATATGCAATCCACACCAGTAAAAAGAGCACGCAATGCGTGCTCTTTTTGTTCAGCGTTACTTAATTAACAGCTTAGTTAACAGCAATTAATTAACAGGCGATTACTTAACGCGCTGGCCTGGTTTGGCACCGCTATCTGGGCTCAGAATGAACAGATCGCTACCACCGGCACCGGCAGCCAGAACCATCCCTTCAGACAGACCGAAGCGCATTTTACGTGGCGCTAAGTTAGCGACCATTACGGTCATACGACCTTCCAGATCTTCTGGCTTGTACGCGGCTTTGATACCGGCAAATACCTGACGGGTTTCACCGCCCAGATCCAGCGTCAGCTTAACCAGTTTGTCGGCTTCAGGCACAGATTCTGCTTTCGCAATCAGTGCAACACGCAGATCCACTTTGCTGAAGTCATCAATGCTGATGGTTTCGCTGATTGGGTTTTTATCCAGTTCAGTTGGCTCTTTCGCTGGCATAGCCGCTGCAGCCTCTTCTTTGGACTCTTCAATCATAGCATTCACTTTGTCCGTATCGATACGACTGAACAGCGCTTTGAATGGATTGACCTGATGGCCCAGCAGTGGCGTGGCGATCGCATCCCATGTCAGTTCGCTGTTTAAGAACGCTTCCGCGCGCTCGCTCAGCTGTGGCATGACAGGCTTGAGGTAAGTCATCAGCACACGGAACAGATTGATACCCATTGAGCAGATGGCTTGCAGGTCGGCATCGCGGCCTTCTTGCTTCGCCACCACCCACGGAGCTTGTTCGTCAACATAGCGGTTAGCTTTGTCAGCCAGCGCCATGATTTCACGAATGGCTTTACCGTATTCGCGGCTCTCGTAGGCTTGGGCAATCAGCTCAGCGGCAGCGGTAAATTCCTGATACAGCGCGGCATCAGCCAGCATGTCGGCCAGTTTACCGTCAAAACGCTTAGTGATGAAACCGGCGTTACGGGAAGCCAAGTTAACCAGCTTATTCACGATATCGGCGTTCACACGCTGTACGAAGTCATCCAGATTCAAATCCAGATCGTCGATACGAGCAGACAGCTTGGCGGCGTAGTAGTAACGCAGGCAATCAGGGTCTAAGTGCTTGAGGTAAGTACCGGCTTTGATAAAGGTGCCGCGTGACTTAGACATCTTGGCACCGTTTACGGTCACATAACCATGCACGAAGACGTTGGTCGGCTTGCGGAATTGGCTGCCGTCCAGCATTGCTGGCCAGAACAGGCTGTGGAAGTACACGATGTCTTTGCCGATGAAGTGATACAGCTCGGCCTCAGAGTCGGTTTTCCAGAAATCATCAAAGTTGATGTCGCCACGCTTGTCGCACAGGTTCTTGAATGAACCCATGTAGCCGATTGGCGCATCCAGCCAAACGTAGAAATATTTGCCCGGCGCATCAGGAATCTCGAAGCCGAAGTATGGCGCATCACGGGTGATATCCCACTGCTGCAGGCCAGACTCAAACCATTCCTGCATCTTGTTCGCCACTTCATCTTGCAGGGAGCCAGAGCGGATCCACGCTTTCAGCATGCCTTCAAAAGAGGGCAGGTCGAAGAAGAAGTGTTCGGTTTCCTTCATCACCGGAGTGGCACCGGATACCGCTGAGCGTGGGTTAATCAGCTCGGTTGGGCTATAGGTTGCACCACACACTTCGCAGTTATCGCCATACTGATCTTCGGCTTTACACTTCGGACAGGTGCCTTTTACGAAGCGATCAGGCAAGAACATGCTCTTTTCTGGGTCGAACAGCTGGGAAATAGTGCGACTCTTGATAAAACCGTTTTCTTTCAGGCGGCCATAAATCAGGCTAGCTAATTCACGGTTTTCATCGCTGTGCGTAGAGTGGTAGTTATCGAAGCTGATATTGAAGCCCGCGAAATCGGCCTGATGCTCGGCGCTCACATCAGCAATCATCTGCTCCGGTGCAATCCCCATCTGCTGGGCTTTCAGCATGATAGGCGTGCCGTGCGCGTCATCAGCGCAGACAAAATAAGCCTCATGGCCGCGCATGCGCTGGAAACGAACCCAGATATCTGCCTGAATGTGTTCCAGCATATGGCCGAGGTGGATAGAGCCGTTAGCGTACGGCAGAGCGCACGTTACCAGAAGTTTTCTCGCTGAAGGAGCCTTAGCATCTTGAGACATAATGGTTAGTTCTGCTGTCTTGTCATTGGATTTACGGATCCCGTGATGTTACCCCATCATCCGGCACACCGCTACCACCCTGCAATCAATGGGGTTGATTTGCCGGTCAAATTCGCCCAACCTTGGGCGGTCATGAGAACAAAACCCGATCCGACGATCCCCTGTGGTCATGACGGTGTCGATGCGTGGCTTCAAACCACGCGAGCACACCACACGCCATTACGGCCAACAGGGATAGCGGACAAACAAAAAAGGAGAACACGGGATGGGTCTCAAATCACTTTTTAGCTCCGAAACTGATCTGAGTGCGCAAGTATTACCGCTGTTGGATGGTTTTTCTCACCCAACACTGCAACAACCACTCAGCACCCTGAATGCCCTTAAGCAAGCTTCATTGCGTCGCGGCGAGCTGACCGTGCGCTTACAAATGCCGTTTGCGTGGCAAAGTGGCTTTATTGCTCTGCAACAAGCCATTGATGCGGCGTTGCTGCAATTGCCTGACGTGCGTCAGGTGCGCTGGGTACTGGAATACCAAATCGCAACCTTGAAACGCGCGAATGAGCAGCCTGGCGTTAAAGGCGTCAAAAATATCATCGCGGTGAGCTCCGGTAAGGGCGGGGTGGGCAAATCCAGCACCTCCGTCAATCTGGCATTGGCGCTGGCCGCCGAAGGCGCCAAAGTCGGTTTGTTGGATGCTGATATCTACGGTCCATCGATTCCCTTGATGCTCGGCAGTGAAGATCAGCGTCCAACCTCGCCCGATGGTCAGCATATGGTGCCGGTCAGTGCGCACGGTATTGTGGCGAACTCTATCGGTTATTTGGTCGATCAAGATAGCGCCACGATTTGGCGTGGGCCGATGGCTAGCCGCGCGCTGGGGCAACTGCTGAATGAAACCTGGTGGCCAGATCTGGATTATCTGGTGATCGATATGCCGCCGGGTACCGGGGATATTCAGCTGACCTTATCTCAGCAAACACCGGTAACCGCAGCACTGGTGGTGACGACGCCGCAAGATGTGGCCTTGCTGGATGCGGCCAAAGGCATCGCCATGTTTGAAAAAGTGCATGTGCCGGTGCTCGGCTTGGTGGAAAACATGAGCATGCATATTTGCAGTCAGTGTGGTCACCATGAAGCGATTTTTGGTACCGGCGGCGCAGCACGCTTAGCGGAGAAATATCACGCTGAACTGCTGGCACAAATTCCCCTGCATATTCGCTTGCGGGAAGATTTGGATAACGGCACTCCGACCGTCGTGGCCGCACCAGAAAGTGAGTTTGCTCTGATTTATCGCCAGTTGGCCGCCAAAATTGCCGCCAAAATGTACTGGTCTGGCGAATCAATCGCCACAGAGATTGCAGTTCGTAACATAAGTTAAAAACAACGCTGGCGTGATAAGGGTCAAATTTCTTATAATCATAAGGTTTATTTTCACGCCACCAGAGTAATCAGAGCTTTTCATATGACAGAACAATCTCAGCAGTGTCTCATCATCGGTATTGCGGGCGCTTCGGCGTCAGGTAAGAGTCTTATTGCTAGCACTATTTACCGTGAGCTGTGCGAACAGCTGGGAGACGCTCAGATCGGCGTGATCTCTGAAGACTGCTATTACAAAGATCAGAGCCATCTGGCCATGGAAGAGCGGGTCAAGACCAACTATGACCACCCAAAAGCCATGGACCACGATTTGCTGCTGCAGCATTTGCAGATGTTACAGCGTGGCGAAGCGGTAGAAATTCCTCAGTACAGCTATGTTGAACATACCCGTAAGCAGGAAACTATCCACTTCGAGCCGAAGAAGGTCATTATTCTGGAAGGGATTCTGTTGTTGACGGATGCACGCCTGCGCGGCGAAATGCATGCCTCGATTTTCATCGATACTCCATTGGATATCTGTCTGCTGCGCCGTGTGAAGCGTGACGTAACTGAGCGTGGCCGGACGATGGAATCGGTTCTCGAGCAGTATCAGAAAACCGTGCGTCCAATGTTCTTGCAATTTATCGAGCCATCCAAGCAGTACGCTGACATCATTGTACCGCGTGGCGGCAAAAACCGGATTGCGATCGATATTCTCAAGGCCAAAATCACTCAGATGTTGAGCGACTAAGCCTGACGATGATAACAAGATAGTGCGCGGCAACGGTATCGAGGTTATCGCGTTTGAAACCGCATTAGACATGTCGATACGTTGCTTAAAAACAGGCTGGTTCTACCAGCCTGTTTTTTAAAGGAAACCGCTGTAAAAGGCAGCCCAGTTTGGAGAAGATCAACCATGCGTTTATGTGATACCGATATTGAAGCCGCGTTGGATGCCGGGCGGATCCAGATAGAACCGCGTCCGCCAGTTGAGCGCATTAACGGAGCCACCGTGGATGTCCGTTTGGGCAATAAATTTCGCGTATTCCGGGATCATACAGCGGCGTTTATCGATCTGAGTGGGCCGAAAGATGAAGTCACCGCCGCTCTTGAACGTGTGATGAGCGACGAGATTGTGCTGGAAGAGAATGAGCCCTTTTTCCTGCACCCAGGTGAGCTGGCTCTCGCCGTTACCCATGAATCGGTTACTTTACCGGATGATGTGGTAGGCTGGTTAGATGGTCGTTCATCGCTGGCCCGTCTGGGATTGATGGTACACGTGACCGCCCATCGTATCGATCCGGGTTGGCAGGGGCGTATTGTGTTGGAGTTCTACAACTCCGGTAAATTGCCGCTGGCGCTGCGTCCTAAAATGTTGATTGGAGCCCTGAGCTTCGAGCCATTGACTGGCCCTGCTGCGCGTCCATATAACAGCCGTGCTGATGCCAAATACAAAGGCCAGCAAGGGGCGGTCGCGAGCCGTATCGATAAAGATTGATACCCTGAACTTGTAACTTTAATCTCAGTATATTTAATCTCAGAACAGCGCGGAGCAAGGATGAGAAAGCTGGCGTTAGTGGCCGGTGTTATCGCCGTTTTTGGGTTAGGCATAGCACTGCTGATATTGTCCATTGATACTCGGGCATTAAAGACGCTACTGGTCGATAAGGTCAAAGTCCGTACCGGCCAGACGTTACACATCGACGGCCCTCTGCGCTGGGGGTTTTATCATGGCCTGCAACTGGAAGCGGGGGAGACTCGCCTCAGTAGTCCGGCAGGCTATCGAGATCCTTACATCCTACAAGCGAAAAAACTTTCACTGCATATCAGCTTGCCGGCTTTGTTGACCAAAGATCTGGTCATCAAACGTGTGCAATTCGATCAAGCAGAAACCGCGATTGAAGTAGCCGCCAATGGCGTCAGTAACTGGGATGCGCTGCTCGAGCCGGTAGCCGATGCGGCTGACACTTCCAATAGCGCCTCATCAGAAAATAGCGATGACGGCTTGCTGAGCATATCTGGCTCTAATACGGAAACTCCCGCATCCAAATCTGCCGTGCCGGAGCGCCACGATGGCTGGCAGGTCTCGTTACGCAGCATTCGCATTAATGACGGCAAACTGATCTGGCGCAAAGGCGAGCATCAGGTCGATTTTGAACATCTGAATATGATGTTGAGCGAGCCTGTCAAAGGGCGTTATCCGATTGAGATCACCTCCGAAATTCATCTGCCAGACGATCTGATTCAGCTCAGTTACCAAGGGCAACTGAGCCTCAATCACGATATCAGCGTGCTGAGCTTGACTGAAAATCAACTGCGTTTGAGCCTGCAATCCAAACTGCAACCCGAGCGCGAGCCGCAGCTGATTGATAGCCGCTTTAGCGTACTGCTGGATCGCCGTGAAGGGCGATTGGCGCTCAGTAACATCAGTATTGATTCACCGATCGTCAAATTGGGCGGTGAGCTCATTTTGAAATCTCGCCCAGTGCCGGGCTTTGTGGATATCAATCTGAATAGCCCATATCTGGATTTGGATGAGGTGCTACCGTTGTGGCGTGAGCTGTCTCTGTCTGGCGATAAAACCGCATCCCGAATAACATCAACCAGTCATCAGCCGGATAACCCTGCGATAGCCTCGCAGACAGCCGAGAGCTCCGATGATGCCGAGGTGATGTCATCAGCACCAGCTGACGTATCGGCAGAGAAGCCAGAGCGTTCATTGCGCGATCTGTATCAGGTCGACGGCTTTGTCACGTTGCGCATTCAGCAGATCCGCTGGCGGCAGCAGCCATTCCAGCAAGTGTCACTGGATGCCACCGTCCAACAAGGCGTGGTCGATATCGATCAATTTAGCATGCAGGGTTTGGGCGGCGGTGTCAGTGCTACCGGACGCATTAATCTATTGTCTGAACCGACGCAGTTTTCTCTCAATCCAGTGATCCGCAGTATGCCGGTGTCATCGGTGATGGCATGGCTGAATACCGGATTTAACGCCAGTGGCATGTTTAACGCCAGTGGGCGTTGGCAGTTCAGTGGTTGGCCAAGTCTGCAGACCAGCCATGGTTTTTTGACTCTCCAGGCCTCGGATGTCTCGTTTGATGGCATCAATCTATCTTATCTGCTAAGCAGTACTGTTGAGCGGTTACGTGGTAAACAGTTTTCCGGCCAGCCCGTGGCTTATACGACCCACCTTAACCGTTTACTGGCAGATCTGAATTTGCAAAATGGGCAGATCAAAATCGCGCGCCTGAATGCGCAGGATGACAAACTGCTGTTGAATGCTACCGGTACACTGGATTGGGCGGCTAAGCAGTGCCAGTTGCAGATTAATAACCGCTTAGATTTAGGGCCAGAGTGGTCGCAGCTGAGCATTCCACTGCAGGTCTATGGCAGCTTTAATGATTTGCGCTATCGCATCGATGCTGCCAATGTCCTCAAACAGCAATTGCGGGCGAACAAACAGCGATTGCTCGACAGGCTGCAAAGCAGCGACAAACTGTCTGACAGTGAGAAAAAAGCGCTGAGTGAGCTCTGAGTTAAGCGTTCTTAGCCAATGTTTTTTAAACCATCTATTTTTTTAAACCATATAGTTCTTAAACCATAATCTACAACCCGAACAACGGTATGCAAGCAGGGCAGGCGGAGTCAGTGATGGAAAAGTATATTGGCCTGATGTCAGGCACCAGTCTCGATGGTGTAGATAGTGTCTTGATTGAAACCGATGGTCAGCAAGTGACGTTGTTGGCCAATGATTTTTTGCCGATGCCCGCCGCGCTTAAACAAGCTGTGTTGGATGTCTGTCATGGGCAAAGCACCACGCTGGTGGCTATCGGTCAGTTAGATCAGCGCCTCGGTACCTTTTTCGCCAATGCCGTGCAGCAGTTACTGGTAAAGAGTGGGGTTGAGGCGGCCCAAATTCGCGCCATTGGCAGTCATGGGCAGACCGTTTTTCATGATCCTCAAGGTCCGTATCCTTTCACCCTACAGCTGGGCGATGCCAATATCATCGCGGCGCGTACCGGAATTTGCACCGTGGCCGATTTTCGCCGTAAAGATGTGGCACTCGGCGGACAAGGCGCGCCGTTAGTTCCGGCCTTTCATGCTGCGCTATTTGGCGCGCATTCCGCGCGGGCGGTACTGAACATTGGCGGTATGGCAAACATTACCTTGCTGCAGCCACAAGGTCCCGTCTTAGGATTTGATACCGGCCCGGGTAACGTGCTGTTGGATTACTGGGTTATGCAGCATACCGGGCAGTCATTTGATCGTGATGCAGAATTTGCTCGACAGGGGAAGGTGAATGAGGCGTTATTGCAGTGTTTGTTGCAAGAGCCTTATTTTAGCCAGCCAGCGCCAAAGAGCACGGGGCGCGAACTCTTTAATCCTGCGTGGTTGTTACCGAAGTTGCACGCTTTTGCACACCTCTCAGCTGTCGATGTGCAAGCTACACTGACAGAGCTCACCGCCGTGACGATAGCCGAGCAGCTGCAGCATCGCGCTTTGTCGGAAGTACTCGTGTGCGGCGGTGGGGTTCATAATCCTCTCTTAATGGCTCGGTTACAGGCCTTGC
This sequence comes from Plesiomonas sp. ZOR0011, assembly GCF_000800945.1. NCBI lineage: Bacteria > Pseudomonadati > Pseudomonadota > Gammaproteobacteria > Enterobacterales > Enterobacteriaceae > Plesiomonas > Plesiomonas sp. ZOR0011. The sequence goes on along the minus strand of NZ_JRKB01000073.1, from coordinate 90,200 downwards.
TACCATCGAGCACGGTTCTTTCTACGGCCAGTCGTGGCGTAGACCCTGATTATATGGAAGCGATGGCTTTTGCGTGGTTAGCTTGGTGTGGCATGCATCATCAACCGGGTAATTTGCCTGCGGTGACGGGGGCGAGTCATTTGGCAGTATTGGGGGCTATTTATCCCGCCTAATCTTATTCATGTTTAGCGTGTATCTATAATCATTAATATTTCAATGGGTTGTTGCATCGATACAGCATATTTTGCTAACTGTGTCGCGGATGTGTAATGTAGCTATGGTGAAATATTACTCACTGATATGAAATAAGTTTCTCTGCGAAACTAATGCGCTGGCATGACATTCGCGCTGATATGAAATTTAAGGATGGGTCTCAGCCATGCTGACGGAACAGCAACCGGTTATCTCCAATCCGAGCCTGATACCGATGCACAGTCTGCGTTGGGTATTGTTGGGCGACTTGGATGTTGAACACTTTATTGCAGCCTATCATCAGGCTTTTCGCCACTTTTTGCCCCTACAGCTGGAGCAGCTTAGTCTGTGTGGGCATGATATTCCGCTGATTGAACTTGAGCAGGGCTTACCTGCGTGGTTGCATCGACCTTCATCGGCCGGATTGCGAACACTGTTTGTGCACGTAGAGCCGGAGCACTTACAGCTGATTATCACTTGGCAGCGCCAGTACATCAGTCGCCAAGAGGTGTTGGATCTCTTGTGTCAGGTCGCGGAAATTTATAATTCATCGCTGGTATCGCTGAACAGTAATTTGGTGCATGAGTTGCCGTTTTATGAGTTTCTCACCGCGGATGATACGCTGGCGGAGTCGCCGACCTGCTCAAGTGTGATCGATCTGGAGCGGAGCGAATACGAGCTGATCCGGCACAGCCACAGTATTATTTTGCCTGCCGTATGGCATTGGGCGGATTTGCATGGTTTTCATCGCGAACAAGTGCACGCAGAGTGGTTGGAGTGTGAGTTGACCTTACCAGCCGGCATTCATACACAGCGTATTGCGCCGATTATGAATGTCGTGTTGCAGCGGATGGTGGAAGTGTCGTTACTGAGCCTAAATGGTAATGAATCACCGGAGCTAACACTTCAAATTGCTTGCCGACATCCCAAATCATTATCTTTACCGGCTCTGTTACTTAGCCTTAAACATTGCTTATTGCAGCAAATGTAATTTGCACAAACATAAGTCGCAGGCATTGAGCCAATAAAAAAGCCGCATAAATGCGGCTTTTTTGACTCGGTTACTCACGGTTGCTTTGGTCATGATTAGATCTGACAGACAGCGAGCCAATGGTAATTCTTCCAAGCTACAGACAAGGTCAGTAAAACCGGTTATCCCTGTATAAAAAGGGATAACCGGAACTACCACTTACTCGACTGACTGCGGCTTAGCTGCTGCAGCGCTGGCGTGATGAGTAGCCGCTTGGCTACCGGCAGCACCACGACCGCTGAACTCATACGCAGGACGAACCCAAGTGCTAACTACAGGCTCTGACGGCGTATAAGCCGGTGCAGGGGCCTTAGTCATACCGGCGCGTGCATGACCACGTACTGCCGCTTCAACGGGATTGATTTCAATCACAGCGTCTTCCAACACGGCGGCAGGCACAACGCACTCACCGGCTTCGTGGTGTGCGCTCACTGGTTCGGCAACCACAGTATCAACCACTGGAGTGGCCGCAGGCTGCTTTTCAATGATCGCTGGCACTTCCGGCTCGGAGTCGATAACCGGCGCGGTAGTGACTGGCGCAGTGACAGCGCTTTCCACGGTGCTGCTTGCTGGAGCAACTGCTTCAGTAGGCTGAGCAACCGGAGCAACTTCCGCCACACTGGCTGTAGATGCGACAGGGCTTGTGGCCACTGGCGCTGGCTCTGCAGACAGCACTGGTGCAACCAGTACCGAGCGAGGTGCTGTGCGCACTTCCGCTTCAGCTGGAGCAACCGCGGTCTCGACGGCGGTGTTAGCCACGTTTTCGACCACTGGCGTTACAGCCGCTTGTGTTTCGACAGCTTGCGTGACAGCAGCAGAGGCTTCAGTTACTACCGCTTGAGTCACTGGCGCTTCAGTTACTGGTGCTGCAGTTTCGGCCATTGCAGCAGACTCAGCGGCTTGCTGTTCGGCAGCTTGCGCAGCCTGATTTTCCAGTAGCACTTCGTTTGGTACGAACGCTGGAGTTTCTGGAGCCAGATTGTGCTCAACCTGACGCTCAGCAACCTGCACTGGATACTGGATCCAGACTTTACCGCTGGCCAGTTCTGGTGAGAACACCGCCATTTCTAATGGTACTGGAGATTGCGCGTTACGACGATCATCACGATAGCGACGACGACGTTGACCACTCACACGCAGGTGGCGTGGTGAACGACGTGAGCGGCGATGACCTTCGAAGTTACGCTCTTGCTCGGCATCTGCAGCATTGTTCGCCACATCTGTTGCAGCAGCATCGGCAGTCGCCGCATCGGTAGCCACTGGCGCAACCTTAACGTCTACGGCTGGCGCGTTTGGTGCTACAGGGGCGATAGCTGCATCAGCAACCGGCGCGGTGGCAACGGCAGCATCATTTACGCTTTCAGTGGCGTTGTTACCGTTGTCGTTATCCGAAATACGGACTTTACGACGCAGCTGACGGCGCTGACGGCGCTGTGCTACTTGCTGCTGCTTCTCATCGTCGGCGACTTCAACGTTCGCGGCAGCATTTTCAGCTACTGCGTTCGCTTCCACCACATCTTGGGATTGACGCTTGTCATCCTGACGACGACGCTGCTGACGTTCACCACGGTTTTGACGTGGTTGCTGCTGGTTGTCTTCACGGCCTTCACGGTTATCACGTGGTTTGCGGCGCTCTTGAGACTTGTCCTGCTCGTTCAGTGCTTTGTCATCGGCGATCTGACGGTTGCGATCGTCTTGATTACGACGGTTACGGCGGTTGTCATTGTCCTGACGTTCAGTGCGTTCGTTACGCTCAGTACGCTCTGGGCGATCTCCACGCTCATTACGCTCACCACGTTCACTGCGCTCATTACGGTCACGACGTGGTTGACGGCCATCGCGGTTACGATTGTTACGCGGATTACGACGTTGATCGCGTTGTTCGCTCTTCGCCGGCTCGGCTTTTTCTTGCTCGACTTGTGCAGAAGAGCCACCGAACAGAGCTTTGAAGAACTTCACAATACCGCCAATGAAGGAGGTTTTCTCCGCTTCTGGTTTGCGCGGCATTGGAGCCGGTGCAACCGGAGTTTGGATCGCTGGGGTTACCAACGCTACCGGCGTTTCTGCAGGTGCACTCAGACCAGACAACGCTGGCGTTTCAACCACAGTTGCCGGCTTACGGCGCTCAGAGGCTTGCTCTTCCGCTTCAGCCAACGCTTGCGCTTCGTGAATTTGTGGCAACAGGTAGCTCAGCGCGTTGCTCTCTTCACCTTCACGAATACGCACAACGTTAAAGTGTGGCGTTTCCATGCGGTTATCAGGTACCACGACCACACGCACGTTATGGCGTGATTCAATCACCCCAATAGACTTACGTTTTTCGTTCAGCAGGTAAGACGCAATTTGAACCGGAACCACCGCATGCACCTGAGAGGTATTGTCTTTCAGGGCTTCTTCTTCCATCAAACGCAGGATGGACAGAGACAGTGATTCGTTATCACGTACAGTACCGGTACCGCTACAACGTGGACACACGTGGTGGCTAGACTCACCCAGAGATGGGCTCAGACGCTGACGCGACATTTCCAGCAGACCAAAGCGAGAGATGCGACCGATCTGTACACGAGCACGATCTTGACGCACCGCATCACGCATGCGGTTTTCTACTTCACGTTGGTGACGCACTGGCGTCATGTCGATGAAGTCGATAACAATCAAGCCGCCCAAGTCACGCAGACGCAATTGGCGTGCGATTTCATCCGCTGCTTCCAAGTTGGTGTTCAGCGCGGTTTCTTCGATATCGCCACCGCGCGTTGCACGGGCGGAGTTGATATCGATAGCGGTCAAGGCTTCGGTCGTATCGATAACGATAGAGCCACCAGACGGCAGACGCACTTCACGTTGGAAGGCTGATTCAATCTGTGATTCGATTTGATAGTGGCTGAACAGCGGCACTTCGCCTTGATACAGCTTCACGCGGTTCAAGAAATCCGGACGCACCAGTTTGATGTGTTCTTTGGCTTTCTCGAAGATTTTCGGGTTATCAATCAGGATTTCACCGATATCGCGGCGCAGATAGTCACGGATTGCGCGAACAATCACATCACTTTCTTGGTGCACCAAGAACGGCGCAGGGCGACTCTCCGCAGTCAGGCGAATAGACTCCCAATGGTGCAGCAGAACTTTCAGGTCCCATTGCAGTTCTTCAGCAGATTTACCCACACCGGCAGTACGAACAATCAGACCCATACCGTCTGGCAGTTCCAGCGCGGACAGGGCTTCTTTCAGTTCAGTACGCTCTTCACCTTCGATACGGCGAGAGATCCCGCCAGCACGAGGGTTGTTTGGCATCAGTACCAGATAGCTACCGGCCAAACTGATGAAAGTGGTTAAGGCCGCGCCTTTGTTACCACGCTCTTCTTTATCAACCTGAACAATAACTTCCTGACCTTCGCGCAGCACATCTTTGATGTTCGGACGACCGTGGTAGGAGTAATTGGCTGGAAAATATTCGCGGGCAACTTCTTTAAGTGGCAGGAAACCATGACGTTCAGCGCCGTAATCAACAAAGGCAGCTTCCAGACTTGGTTCGATTCGTGTGATTTTACCTTTGTAAATATTAGCTTTTTTCTGTTCGTGGCCTGGACTTTCAATATCCAGATCGTACAGTTTTTGGCCATCAACAAGGGCAACCCGCAACTCTTCCTTCTGAGTCGCGTTAATCAACATTCTTTTCATGCAGTTTACTCATTATTCTTTCGTTGGCATCAGAGCCAGCGGGCGAATCCAGTCTGCCGGACATTATCGACCCCGAGTCTACAGCATGGACGTCAGCCTCCCGGCTGTCACACGCATGGGGCGCATTGATAATGCGGTGCGCAATTTAGCCTGCGTCTCCTTCGCTGATGAGTCCGTGTATGGTCATTTTACATACGACAAGGATTCAGCGACGACACAGGGATGGGTGCACATTCTTCAAGGTATGACTGTATAATGGTTACTACAGTCGGCAGTGCTGCTACCCGTGACTCACTAAGTGCTTGTTATGCTTAACGTCTTACGCCATTGCAGCGTTATCGCAGGCAAGCAAACTTTAAAATTCCATCGGTTGCGTGCAACGACAAATACAATCGTGGAAAATCACGACATTATCCCATTCATAAAGTATGTTAGGCAAGGTTACTTTTTTACAGAAATTGAGATCGGCCTCATGCTAAAATCATTCATATGAAAGAAATTAATACAAAAGTACAAATACTGACCGTTGCCGATGATGAAGCGGGTCAGCGAATTGATAATTATCTGCGCACTCGTTTGAAGGGCGTTCCGAAAAGTTTGCTGTACCGCATCCTGCGTAAGGGGGAAGTGCGGGTAAACAAAAAACGCATCAAACCGGAGTACAAATTACAAGCCGGAGATGAAGTGCGGGTGCCGCCGATTCGGGTTTCAGAAAAAGAAGAAGCGCCGGTATCTGCCAAGCTGACACGTGTTGCTGCGTTAGCCGATTGCATCTTATATGAAGATGACGGTCTGATTGTGCTCAATAAACCGTCAGGCACTGCCGTGCATGGTGGTAGTGGGCTGAGCTTTGGTGTGATTGAAGGTTTACGTGCTCTGCGCCCGGAAGCGCGCTTCTTGGAGTTGGTGCACCGTTTGGACCGAGACACATCCGGCATCCTGTTAGTAGCCAAAAAACGCTCGGTGCTGCGCGATCTGCATGAGCAGCTGCGCGTTAAAACCGTGCAGAAAGATTATTTGGCCTTAGTGCGTGGTCAGTGGCAGAAGCACTGCAAAGTGGTACAAGCGCCGCTAATGAAAAACGTGCTGCAAAGTGGCGAGCGTATTGTACGGGTGAGCGCGGAAGGCAAACCGTCAGAAACGCGCTTTGAGGTTGTGGAGCGTTTTGAGCAGGCAACCTTGGTAAAAGCAAGCCCTGTGACTGGTCGTACTCACCAGATCCGCGTACACACCTTGCATGCCGGTCATCCGATTGCGTTCGATGATAAGTATGGCGATCGTGACTTTGATGCGCAGGTTGCAGCGAGTGGGCTAAACCGTCTGTTCTTGCATGCGGCGGCAATCCGTTTTCGTCATCCGCAAACCGGGCAAGAGATGCTGATTGAAGCGCCGCTAGACGGCATACTCAAACGCACCGTGCAATATTTGCGCAATCAGCGCGGCTCATATTGAACGGGCACGGTTAAACCAGTCTTTTGCTCAACGTGAGTGTGACTACACGTGTTGCTAAAATAGACGATAAGCTCGAATGGATAAGCGCCGATAGGCGCTTATTCTGTTTATAGCAATATTTTGCGACAATAAATCCACTGATAGAATGGTGTCGGCCTGCTGAAGCGGTATTGGGCTGTGGTCAGTGCTGCAATTAGATTAGCAGTGGATTACAACCTTGTTGGATCAACATCTGATTTAGCCGGATTAACGGCAGGCCAATGAGCGCATTGGGATCGTCACCTTCCAAGCGTTCAAATAAGGTAATGCCTAATCCTTCGCACTTGAAGCTACCTGCGCACCATAACGGCTGCTCTTTGGCTACATAGGCGTGAATTTCAGCGGTAGACAGCGAGCGAAAGTGTACGTGAAAGGGTTCGCAGTGGCTCTGGTATTGGCCGCTACGGCTGTCATACAGGCATAAGCCGGTATAAAAGGTGATGCATTGGCCGCTGGCAAGGCTCAGTTGCTCTTCTGCGCGTTCCACGGTTAACGGTTTACCGGTGATGTGGCCATTGAGTACACACACCTGGTCAGAGCCGATAATCAGATGCTCAGGATACAAGGTGGCAACGGCGCGGGCTTTTTCCTGTGCCAAACGAACAACCAATTGCTCGGCACTTTCATCGGGCCGGGCCGTTTCATCAATGTCAGGGTTGGCGCATTGAAACGGAATGCCTAGTTTTTCCAGCAGTTGCTTGCGGAAAGGAGAGGTTGATGCAAGGATTAATTTTGGCTGCATTTTACACTCTGTCAGTGGATAAAGTGGTTGGCCTATTCTAGACTTGTGCGCAATTTATCGCGAGTGAATGAGAAAGGGGCGTAAAACCTCCCTTTTTCTTTGACTCCAAGGCATTACAAAGTTAATATGCGCGCCCTATGCAAAAGGTAAATCCTATGCAAAAGGTTAAATTACCCCTATCGGTTGATCCGGTAAAAACCGCGCTAAAACGTCTCGATTATGAAGGTGTCTACCCTCAGAGCGTTTTGACACGGGTTGCCGAAGCAACGGATGGCGTGCTCAGTGACGCGCAAGTCACTCTGTCTTTTGAGATAGATGAGCAGAAGTTGACGGTGATTAAGGGTCAGGCAGAGGTAACTGTCCGTTTGATCTGTCAGCGCTGCAATAAGACTTACGAAGATACTGTACACGTAACGTTTTGCTACAGCCCAGTTGCCAATGATGCACAGGTTGAAGCATTGCCGGAAATCTATGAGCCGGTCGAGTTCAATGAGTTTGGCGAGATTGACCTTCTGGGTCTGGTCGAAGACGAATTCATCCTCGCTCTGCCACAGGTTCCGGTGCATGAACCCGAACACTGTGAAGTGTCCACAGCGGAGATGGTTTTTGGCGAATTACCTCCTGAGGCCGATAAACCAAATCCATTCGCCGTACTAGCTAGTTTAAAGCGAAAGTAATTCTCGAGGAGTAAGGTCAATGGCCGTACAACAGAACAAAAAATCTCGTGCAAAGCGTGGTACTCGTCGTGCTCATGATGCACTGACTACTGCAGCTGTGTCCGTAGACAAAGTTTCCGGTGAAACTCACCTGCGTCACCATGTTACTGCCGACGGTTTCTACCGTGGCCGCAAGGTAGTTGCCTAATTATTTAGGTGCTACTTTGACTCGTCTAACCATAGCGTTAGATGTCATGGGCGGGGACTTCGGTCCCCGTGTCACCCTTCCTGCTGCCTTGCAGGCTCTGACATCCAATCCTTTTTTGCATTTGCTGTTGATCGGCGATCAGCAAATCATTCTCTCATATCTTAAATCCGCGTCAGACTCCGTACGTCTTCGTACCCAAATTATTCACACTGCCCAAGTTATCCCTAATGAAATGCGTCCATCGCAGGCTATTCGTCATAGTCGTGATACCTCTATGCGTATTGCGCTGGAAGCGGTGAAAGAAGGGGAGGCGCAAGCGTGTGTCAGTGCTGGGAATACCGGCGCGTTGATGGGCCTAGCGAAAATGATCCTCAAACCGTTACCGGGCATCGAACGTCCGGCGCTGGTTGCAGCGTTGCCCAATACCTTGCGCGGAAAAACCTTGTTACTGGATTTAGGTGCGAATGTAGACTCTTCAGCCAGTATGCTGTTCCAGTTTGCTGTTATGGGAGCCGTACTGGCTGAGGAATTATACGCGATGCCAGCACCGCGTGTGGCGCTGCTGAATATCGGTGAAGAGGAAGTCAAAGGAAATGATACAATCAGAGCGGCAGCCGAGCGTTTAAAACTGTGCTCGGCGCTGAACTATCAAGGCTATATCGAAGGCAATGATATCCTGACTGGCAAAGCTGACGTGATTGTGTGCGATGGCTTTGTGGGAAATGTGACGCTCAAAACCATGGAAGGCGTAGCCCGTTTATTTTTATCCCAGCTGCGTAGCAAAACCCAAACTAACGGATTGCTGCGCTTTTTAGGGCGATGGTTGTTAAAAAAGGCCTTTTCACGCATGGGGGAGTTGAACCCCGACCAGTATAACGGCGCAAGTCTGTTAGGATTACGCGGTATTGTCGTGAAAAGCCACGGTGGGGCCAATCAACAGGCACTGGTTTGTGCCATTGAGCAGGCAGCGCAGGAAGTGAACCGGTCTGTACCGGCACGGATTGCTGCCCGGCTTGATGCAGTATTACTCAAGAGTGACTAATCGTTCATGTATACAAGAATTCTAGGAACGGGGAGTTATCTGCCTGCCCAAATCCGCACGAATGCTGATCTAGAGCAGATGGTAGAAACGACCGATGAGTGGATTGTTAGCCGTACAGGCATTCGTGAGCGCCGTATTGCGGCTGCTGACGAAACCGTATCCACAATGGCGGCTGAAGCAGCACGTAATGCGCTCGAAATGGCCGGAATCAATAAAGATGATATCGGTCTGATCATTGTCGCAACGGCGTCTGCCACGCATGCGTTCCCAAGCGCTGCCTGTCAGGTACAAGCGATACTGGGTATTAAAGATGCGGCCGCATTTGACTTGGCTGCTGCGTGCGCAGGGTTTACCTACGCACTGAGCGTGGCGGATCAGTTTGTCCGTACTGGCGCAGTGAAAAATGCATTGGTGATCGGTTCGGATCTGTTATCGCGCACGCTGGATCCACAAGATCGTGGTACCGTGATCCTGTTTGGTGACGCGGCCGGTGCGGTGGTCGTGGGCGCATCAGAAGAGGCGGGCATTTTGTCTACCCATCTGCATGCCGATGGCCGCTACGGTGAGTTGCTGTCTTTGCCATACGGCGAGCGCGGACAACCTGAGCTGAGCGATAGCTGCTACCTGACCATGAAAGGCAATGATGTCTTTAAAGTGGCGGTGACTGAGCTGGCCAATCTGGTCGAAGAAACTTTGCAGGCCAACAACGTGCCAAAAGAGCAGTTGGACTGGCTGGTACCACACCAAGCGAACCTGCGCATCATCAATGCGACTGCGCGCAAGTTAGGCATGGGGCTGGATAAAGTGGTTATTACGCTGGATAAACAGGGGAATACCTCTTCTGCTTCTGTGCCCACTGCATTAGATGAAGCGGTACGTGATGGCCGAATTCAGCGCGGACAACTGATTTTGCTGGAAGCGTTTGGCGGCGGTTTCACGTGGGGCTCGGCGCTGGTGCGCTTCTAGGTTTTAATCGCTGTTTTAATAACCGCTTTATCGCCGTTTTGCGGCGATTAGCCCTGAATCGTTTCTCGCTAGCGCAACACTGAGCCTCCGGCTCTTTTCGGTGCAACGATTTGAGATCTTGTTCGAGCCAACGAAGTGGGTTTACCGGCGTGTGCTTGAACAAGAGCTTCAGTATCGCGGTAGTTAGCCGCAGGTACTCCAGAACAACAGGAAATGAACATGACAACATTTGCGATGGTATTCCCAGGTCAAGGCTCTCAGTCTGTCGGTATGCTGGCTGATTTGGCACAGCAGTTCCCGATTGTTGAGCAGACTTTTGCTGAAGCGTCTGCCGTATTGGGTTATGACCTGTGGGCGTTAGTGCAGCAAGGTCCAGCCGAAGAGCTGAATAAAACCTGGCAAACCCAGCCAGCGCTGCTGACAGCTTCTGTTGCTATCTGGCGCGTATGGCAAGAGAAAAACGGCGCGATGCCGGTCGTGATGGCTGGCCATAGCCTGGGTGAATACTCTGCACTGGTGTGTGCCGGTGTGATGGATTTTAAAGACGCGGTGCGTTTGGTTGAACTGCGCGGTAAGTTGATGCAAGAAGCCGTACCGGAAGGCACCGGTGCGATGGCGGCCATTATCGGTCTGGATAATGATTCTATCGCCAAAGCGTGTGCTGAGTCTGCCGAAGGGCAGGTGGTTGCGCCGGTTAACTTCAACTCACCAGGTCAGGTGGTGATTGCTGGTAACAAAGAAGCCGTTGAACGTGCGGGCGCGGCTTGTAAAGCCGCTGGCGCGAAGCGCGCGTTGCCATTGCCAGTTAGCGTGCCATCTCACTGTGCGCTGATGAAGCCGGCAGCCGATAAACTGGCGGTTGCACTGCAAGAGATCACCTTCAATGCGCCAGGCATCCCTGTTATCAATAATGTGGATGTGGCGGCTGAGTCTGATGCTGACGCTATCCGCAGCGCACTGGTACGCCAGCTGTATAGCCCAGTTCGCTGGACGGAAACTGTAGAGAGCATGTCAGCACAAGGTGTTGCTCACCTGTTGGAGATGGGCCCAGGTAAAGTTCTCACCGGCCTGACCAAGCGTATCGTTGACAGCATGACCGCTGCTGCCGTGAATGATGTGGCGTCACTGGCTGCAGCGTTAGGCGAATAATCAGCGACTAATCAGCAAAGAATCACAATAAGCATCGGGCGATAAACGCGCGAGCGATAAACGAGTAAGAGGAATACGATGAGCCTTAACGGGAAAATTGCCTTAGTGACCGGTGCCAGCCGTGGTATTGGTCGTGCGATTGCCGAAGCACTGGTTGCTCAGGGCGCATGTGTGATCGGTACTGCAACCAGCGAAAGCGGTGCAGAAGCGATCAGCAGCTACTTGGGTGACAAGGGCAAAGGTCTGGCGCTGAATGTGACCGATCCTGCATCTATTGAAGCAACCTTGGATACCATTCGCGCAGAGTTTGGCGAAGTGGATATTCTGGTGAATAATGCCGGTATTACCCGTGATAATCTGCTGATGCGCATGAAAGATGACGAATGGCAGGATATCATGGATACTAACCTGACATCCGTGTTCCGTTTGTCGAAAGCCGTTTTGCGTGCCATGATGAAAAAACGCCACGGTCGTATTATCAGTATCGGCTCAGTTGTTGGTACAATGGGTAACGCAGGACAAACTAACTATGCTGCCGCGAAAGCCGGTCTGGTTGGTTTTACCAAGTCCTTGGCCCGTGAAGTGGCCTCTCGTGGCATTACCGTGAATGCGGTAGCTCCGGGCTTTATTGAAACAGACATGACCCGTGCGCTGAATGAAGATCAGCGGGCAGGTATTCTGACTCAGGTGCCAGCAGGGCGTCTGGGTGAGGCAAAAGAGATTGCATCTGTTGTGGCATTTTTGGCCTCTGACGGTGCGGCTTACATCACCGGTGAAACAATTCATGTCAACGGTGGCATGTATATGGTGTAATAAATTTGCAAATGTTTTGACTTAATACCGTGAATTTACGGTCAAATTTCGTAAAATCGTGGTTTGACCAGCGTGGTATTGGTTGCAACTTTCGCGTCATTGAATACACTACGGAAACCATCGCGCTATTGAGCGAGTTTGATAGGAAAATTAAGAGTATGAGCACTATCGAAGAACGCGTTAAGAAAATCATCATCGAGCAACTGGGCGTTAAAGAAGACGAAGTGAAGCCAGAAGCTTCTTTCGTTGAAGACCTGGGTGCAGATTCTCTTGACACCGTTGAGCTGGTAATGGCACTGGAAGAAGAATTCGATACCGAAATTCCAGACGAAGAAGCTGAAAAGATCACTACTGTTCAGTCTGCTATCGACTATATCCAGAACAATCAGTAATCGAACACACCTAGGCGGTCAATCGACCGCCTAAGTTTTTCTATACCCCGTAACAGCTTCCCCCCTTGGAGTAGCAAACGTGTCTAAACGTCGAGTCGTTGTGACTGGTATGGGCATGTTATCTCCTGTCGGTAATACAGTTGAGGCTTCTTGGAAAGCCCTGCTCGCCGGCCAGAGTGGCATCAGCCTGATCGAACACTTTGATACTACCGCTTTCGCAACCCGTTTTGCTGGGCTGGTAAAAGATTTTAATTGTGAAGAGTATCTGTCGCGCAAAGACGCGCGCAAAATGGATCTCTTCATTCAATACGGTATTGCTGCCGGTCTGCAGGCACTGGATGATTCCGGCCTGACAGTCACCGAAGCCAACGCACACCGCATGGGTGTTGCCATTGGCTCCGGTATCGGTGGTCTGGGTCTGATTGAAGAAAACCACACGGCGCTGCTCAATGGCGGCCCACGTAAAATCAGCCCATTCTTCGTGCCGTCTACCATTGTCAATATGATCGCCGGTCACCTGTCCATTCTGCGTGGGCTGCGTGGTCCGAACATTGCGATCTCTACCGCTTGCTCTACCGGGGTACACAACATCGGTCACGCTGCACGCATGATCGCTTACGGTGATGCAGATGCCATGTTGGCCGGTGGCGCTGAAAAAGCCAGTACCCCAATGGGGATGGGCGGTTTTGCTGCCGCGCGAGCGCTGTCTACACGTAACGATGCACCACAACAGGCGAGCCGCCCGTGGGATCGTGATCGTGACGGTTTTGTATTGGGCGATGGCGCAGGCATGATGGTGCTGGAAGAGTACGAGCATGCTAAAGCCCGTGGCGCGAAAATCTATGCTGAGCTGGTTGGCTTTGGCATGAGCGGCGATGCGTACCACATGACTTCGCCTCCGGCGGACGGCTCTGGTGCTGCACTGGCGATGCTGAATGCAATGAACGATGCCGGTGTTGGCGCTGCTGACATCCAGTACGTGAACGCACACGGTACCTCGACACCTGCGGGTGACGTGGCCGAAACCCGTGCCGTGAAGAGCGTGTTTGGTGATTACGCCCACAAAGTGATGGTGAGCTCAACTAAATCGATGACTGGTCACCTGTTAGGAGCGGCGGGCTCGGTAGAAGCGATCTTCACTGTGCTGTCTTTGCGTGATCAGGCCATTGCGCCAACCATCAACCTGGATAATCCGGATGACGAATGTGATCTGGATTATGTACCGCACGAAGCGCGTCAGGCAAAACTCGAATATGCCCTGTGTAACTCGTTCGGTTTTGGTGGTACTAACGGCTCACTGCTGTTTCGCAAAATCTGATTAGTGGCTACGTAGAGCATCGTCTGGCGACGATTATTGCGTAGCGCTGATAGCTGATATGATAAGACCTGATGCAGATACTGCATCAGGTCTTTTTTTGTCTGCAGGATTCTGTTTATGTTTAGTGCATTAGCAACAGGCTCTGGCAGCGCCATCATCGGCGTTCACCCGCAGCAGGAGGCAGAAGTGATATTGATCAATGGCAATCCGGTCGAGAGCATTGCGGCCACCGATCGCGGGCTGGCATACGGTGATGGCTGTTTTACCACTGGGCGAGTGCGAGCCGGCCGTTTGCAGCTCGAACAAGCGCACGTAGAGCGATTGTGGCTAGCTTGTGAGCGGCTGTTTATGACGCCGCCAGATAAGATTGTGTTGCAGCGTGAGATTCGCCAGCAAGCCGAGCTGGTGCAAGAGGGCGTGCTTAAAGTATTGCTGACCCGTGGCAGTGGTGGACGTGGTTATAGCGCGCAAGGCTGTCACCAAACGCAGCGTATTATTTTTACCTCTGCATGGCCCACGCATTATGCCCGCTGGCAAGCACACGGCATTGTGCTGGGGGATAGCAGTATTGCACTGTCTTGCCAGCCGTTACTGGCGGGGATCAAACACCTTAATCGCCTAGAGCAAGTCTTGATCCGGCGCCAGATTGACCAACAGGGCTGGGATGAGGCCGCTGTGCTTGACACTGAGGGGCGGCTGGTGGAATGCTGTGCGGCCAATCTGCTATGGCGCTGTGGTGATACCATTTTTACCCCACGCCTTGAGCGTGCGGGAGTCAGTGGGATCATGCGAGGAGCTATCATGGCGTATCTCGCGTCCTGTGGGCAGACATGTCTCGAAGTGGATGCCACGCGTGCGGCCCTTGATGAGGCTGACGAAATTTTATTATGCAATGCGCTACTACCGGTGGTTCCGGTGCGTATTTACCGGCAACGTGAGTTACATGACTTCACGTTATGTCGGCAACTCCAACGTTTTTTGGACGATAGTTTGTGATGAAGAAAATCGCCCTTGCTGGCCTGATAGTTGTCGCGCTGGCAGCTGCAGTGGCTTATTCGTTGTATTCTCGGATCCTCGGTTTTGCTGAGCAGCCGTTGAATCCTGATTCGGCAGAATTATTGACTGTTAAACCCGGTACTGGGCGTGTCGCGCTGGCCAGCTTGCTGGAAGAACAAAAATTAGTGGCCGATGCGCAGTGGCTGCCGTGGCTATTACGCGTTGATCCTTCCTTGGCCCATTATAAGGCGGGCACATACCGTTTGACGCCGGGTATGACGGTGCGTCAATTGATGCAATTGTTAGTCAGTGGCCGTGAGGCGCAGTTCAGCATTCGTTTTATCGAAGGCACCCGCTTTAGTGAGTGGTTACCGATTTTGCAGCAAGCACCTTACTTAGAGCATGATCTACAAGGGTTGACCAACACAGAAATTGCGCAAAAGTTGGGCATCAAACAAGGCTCGGTGGAAGGCTGGTTATTCCCTGATACCTATCATTATGTAGCGGGCACCTCGGCCTTGGACATTTTACGCCGCGCGCATCGCCGGATGGAAAAAGAGCTGACGATAGCATGGGATGGCCGAGAAAAAGGTCTGCCGCTGCAGTCGCCGTATGAGATGTTAACGCTGGCCTCCATCATTGAAAAAGAGACGGCGATTGAGTCTGAACGCACACGGGTGAGCTCGGTGTTTGTCAATCGCTTGCGTTTGGGGATGCGTTTGCAAACTGACCCGACCGTGATCTACGGGATGGGGGAGCAGTATAACGGCAATATCACCCGTAAAGATTTACAAACGCCAACGGCGTACAATACCTACACCATTAATGGATTACCGCCGACGCCGATTGCCATGCCGGGATTAGCCTCTTTGAATGCGGCGGCGCATCCAGATACTACCCAGTATCTGTATTTTGTGGCCGATGGCTCGGGTGGCCATCAGTTTTCCACCAACCTGAATGCGCATAATCAGGCTGTACGTAATTACGTAAAACAATTAAGAGAGAAAAAACAGTGACCGGTAAATTCATCGTCATCGAAGGACTGGAAGGCGCGGGCAAAACCACGGCACAAAACACAGTCATACAGACCTTACGTACTCGTGGTATTGCGGATTTGGTCTTTACCCGTGAGCCGGGCGGGACGCCGTTGGCGGAGCGTTTGCGTAGCTTGATCAAAGAAGGCCATCCAGACGAGCCGTTGACTGATAAGGCTGAGGTGCTGATGCTGTATGCCGCGCGCGTTCAGTTGGTGGAGAACGTGATTTTACCGGCAATGGCACGTGGTGCGTGGGTTATTGGCGATCGCCATGATTTGTCATCTCAAGCCTATCAGGGCGGTGGCCGTCAGATTGATCCGGTGCTGTTGCAAACCTTGCGCGATACCGTGTTGGGGGATTTTCGCCCAGACCTGACCTTGTATTTGGATATTGCACCTGCACTCGGTTTGCAGCGCGCACGACAGCGCGGTGAATTGGACCGGATTGAACAGCAAGACTTGTCGTTCTTTGAGCGTACCCGTGTCCGCTATCTTGAACTGGCGCAAAATGATCCGAATACTCGCATCATTGATGCGGGTCAGGCGCTGCCCGTGGTGACAGCGGCGATTGAAGCGACGCTGAACCAGTGGCTCGATGCTCAGGGGCTCTGAGATGTATTATCCGTGGCTGAGTGCTGACTATCAGCAGATTATGCACGGTTACCTGCGCGGTCAGGGGCACCATGCACTGTTGCTGCGCACCTTACCCGGTCTGGGCTTGGATGCACTGGCGCGTGCGTTAGCTGTGCGCTTGCTCTGCATGCAGCCAGTGGGTGAGCAGCCGTGTGGGCATTGTCATAGCTGTCAGTTAATGGCGGCGGGTAATCATCCTGATTTTTATCAGCTTGAGCCGGAAAGCGGCAAAAGCCAGATAGGGGTCGAGCGAGTACGGCAAGTCTGCGAAAGGCTCTATACCCACGCCCAGCAAGGCGGCGCTAAAGTGATTTGGATGCCGGATGCCGGACGTTTGAATGAAGCATCGGCCAATGCGCTGCTCAAAACATTGGAAGAGCCTCCGGCGAATACGTTTTTTATTCTTGGTTTGGATGAATCGGCCAGTTTGCTGCCGACCATTGCGAGCCGTTGCCAACGTTGGCGTTTAACGGTGCCGAACGAGTTGCAAGCCCTTGGTTGGATGCAGCAGCAACCGCAGGCGAGTGGATTTAATCACGCACAAGCACTGCAAGCGTTACGCTTGAGCCGCGGAGCGCCACTGGCGGCGCTAGACTTGCTTGCCGGTAATCATATGCAGCGCCGGGCTGATGTGTTGCAGGGGCTGTTGTTGTTTTTGCAAACCGCGGATGTGCCGACCTTTATTGCGCAGTTGGTGAAAGAGAATCCAGCCGAAAATTTGAGCTGGATTATTAGTCTGTTGCTGGAAACCAGTGCATTAGCACTGGGAAGCCAAACTGTGCGCATTAATCAAGATATGCAACCGGTGATGGAGCAACTGCTGCAACGGATTGATGTGGTGACGTTGCAGCATTGGCTACAGGTGCTGACTGCACTGCGCCATGAATTATTGACATCAGGCAGCTTGAATAGCGAATTGCTATTAACCACTTTGTGGCTGCGTCTGAGTAGTGATATCTGAGGAGTTTCCCTTGTTTCTGATCGATTCCCATTGCCATTTGGATGGGCTGAATTATAACGATCTGCATAAGGACGTGGATGCGGTACTGGATAAAGCACGTGAGTGTGGAGTACAGCATTTTTTGAGTGTCGGAGTGACCTTAACCCGCTATCAGGCGTTAAAAGCACTGGTCGGCCATCGTCGTGATGTTTCTTTGTCATGCGGCGTACACCCACTGGATCTGGATGAGCCGTTTGATGCTGTCGCGTTTCGTGAGCTGGCGGCAGAGTCGCAAGTTGTAGCCATTGGCGAAACCGGTCTGGACTACTTTTACAGCGAAGATACCGTTGCGTTGCAGCAAGAGGTGTTCCGTGAGCACATTCGTACTGCGCGGGCAGTGAATAAGCCGCTGATTATCCACACCCGTGATGCGCGTGAGGATACATTACGTATTTTGCGTGAAGAGCAGGCGCAAGAATGCGGTGGGGTGATCCACTGCTTTACCGAAGATGCTGATTTTGCGCGTCAGGCGATGGAGCTGGGCTTTTATATCTCGGTGTCAGGGATCATCACCTTCCGTAATGCAGAAGCACTGCGTGAAGCGATCCGTGAAGTGCCGTTGGAGCGCTTACTGGTGGAGACAGACTCTCCGTATTTGGCCCCAGTACCGCACCGTGGTAAAGAAAATCAGCCGGCGTTTGTTCGTGACGTGGCTGAGTATCTGGCGGTGTTGAAAGGCGTTTCTGTGGAGACCCTTGCGCAAGTAACGACGGAAAACTTCTGTCGCTTATTTGCTACGGCGCAGGTAGAGAGTAGCTGATATCCGCTGTTATCACAGTGCTCATCTGAGCGTCTGATAGGGCAGGAGCAAACGGGAGTTTGTTTCCTGCCTTTTTATCGTCAATAGTTTGTCTTTTTAATCTTTCTTTTGCTGTTGTCCTCTGCTGCTCACTATTTACGACTGAGTGTTGTATAAATGGCGTTCCCTTCTTATATCGCTTGCCAACCGTAGACGTTGTTTTGCGTTGTACTCCTGATTACGCCCGATTATTACATCCAATGACATGAGTTTGGATGCATAGCTGATTGATTAATGCGCAATTTGTGCGTCGTGGAGCGTTATTTTTATCGTTGCGCTGAAAAAATAGGCGATACAGAAGCGCTTGCGCTAATAGCTAAGCATGCACTGCTCATTAGGCCGGTATTTTTGTTCTTTGGGTGTAAAATTATTGTGACGCCAGAGCGTTTGTCGAAGAACGGGATTAGCAGGAATAGCGATAATCTATTATTATTAGGCGTAAAATAAATCGGTGTACATTAAATCGGCAGTGAGTGAATGTTATTTTTTGAGAAAAAATATGTCATTTACTTTCAGCTTTTAATGTTCAAACCGCAATCGCTGAATGTGACAGATATGCCAGCGTATGCGGGCGAGAATCGCACCAAACCTGACAACATAACATTTTATAAAAAGTTTTTTCGCTAAAAATAATTACTTTAGGGCGTGAAATATTTAATTTGTGAAGTTTGAAGGCTTTTAGAGCGGCTGTTTGGACCCAAACTGAGATGTGATCAAGCTAAAAGAAATGCGAACTGGTGATTTGTCGGCTTATTTTAATATGACAGCCGTCAAACAATATCGACATTTATTTTTCTATTATGTCACTAAATTACAAACAGAGTTCTTGGTAATAACTGTAATAATAAAAACCTCTTAGTAACATACTCACTCAGGAGCACATACTCACATGATAAAGGATGCATTCGCTGGCCTACAAAAGGTAGGTAAAGCACTGATGCTGCCAGTATCGGTTCTGCCGGTTGCTGGTATTTTGCTCGGTGTCGGTGCCGCTAACTTCAGCTGGCTGCCGGAAATTGTCTCTAACATTATGGAGCAGGCTGGTGGTTCCGTATTCGGCCAGATGCCTCTTCTGTTCGCCATCGGTGTAGCTCTGGGCTTTACCAATAACGATGGTGTTGCTGCGCTGGCGGCGACCGTCGGTTACGGCGTAATGGCTGCAACACTGACCGTAATGGCTGGTGTGATGGGCGTTGAGAAGATCGATACCGGGGTTCTCGGTGGTATTCTCGCCGGTGCCCTAGCAGGCTATATGTTTAACCGCTTCTACCGCATTCAGTTGCCAGATTATCTGGGCTTCTTTGCGGGTAAGCGCTTCGTACCTATCATCACTGCGTTTACCTGTATCGTACTGGGCGTAGTGCTGTCAGTGGTATGGCCTCCAATCGGTGCTGGTATCCAAGCGTTCTCTAACTGGGCTGTTCACCAGAACCCAGCGATGGCGTTCGGTATCTACGGCGTGGTTGAGCGTTCTCTGATCCCATTCGGTCTGCACCACATCTGGAACGTACCGTTCTTCTATCAAGCCGGTGAAGCTTGTGTGGTGAACAGTAAGGTTGTGGCGGCGATTACCTCTGAGCCTGCGTGTCTGGCAGAAGGTGGTAAGTGGATCACTGGTGAAATTCAGCGCTACCTGATGGGTGACCCAACTGCAGGTAACATGGCTGGTGGCTACATGTTCAAAATGTGGGGCCTGCCTGCTGCTGCTATCGCTATGTGGCACACTGCTAAGCCAGAAAACCGCGCTAAGATCGGTGGTATCATGATTTCAGCTGCGCTGACTTCATTCCTGACCGGTATTACCGAACCAATCGAATTCGCGTTCATGTTCGTAGCGCCAGTGCTGTATATCATCCACGCACTGCTGGCTGGCTCTGCATACGTCCTGCTGATCCTGCTGGGCATGAAGCACGGTATGACTTTCTCCCACGGTGCGATCGACTTCGGTCTGTTCTATCACCTGTCTACTAATGGCTGGATGTTCTTCATCGTTGGTCCTATCTATGCTGCGATTTACTACATCGTATTCCGTGTAGCTATCGTTAAGCTGGATCTGAAAACGCCTGGTCGTGAAGACGAAACTGCTGGTGCAAACGAAGCTTCTGGCTCCGAAATGGCGAAAGCACTGGTTGAAGCCTTTGGTGGTAAAGAAAACATCACCAGCTTGGATGCCTGTATCACACGTCTGCGTGTGGGTGTGGCGGATGTCTCCAAGGTTGACCAAGCTGGTCTGAAGAAACTGGGTGCTGCGGGCGTGGTTGTTGCCGGCTCCGGTGTGCAGGCTATCTTCGGTACTAAGTCTGACAACCTGAAAACTGATATGGACATCTACATGCGTGGTAACTAATTACCCGCAGTGATGTGCAATCACGTAAGCGAAAGAAAAAGGAGCCTAAGGGCTCCTTTTTTGTTTTGCTGTTTTTTTAATGATGGGGGATGAGAGATAAAAAAATCCCCTGCAAGCAGGGGACTGAAGATTAGAGTGTCACGAGTGAAAAGCGATTAGCCACGATTATTAACCACGGTTAAAGCGCAGACGCTGCCCTGGGCGCGCGGTAGTGTGAGCCGCATTGCGGAACACCACTTCGCCGTTAACCAATGTGGTATCAATGCGCGCAGGGAAGGTATGGCCTTCAAACGGAGACCAGCCGCACTGATAGAACAGGTTTTCTTTGTTGACGGTAAATGGTGAGTCCAGATCAACCAAGGTTAAATCCGCCCAGTAACCTTCACGCAGGTAACCGCGATCTTGCAGTTGGAAACGTTCGGCCACGGCATGACTGGTTTTTTGCACCAGCAACTCCAGTGACAACGCGCCTTGACGATGTAAGTCAAACAGTGCCAGCAACGGATGCTGTACTAACGGAAGACCCGATGGCGCGCCGAAGTAAGTATTTTGCTTTTCATCCCAAGTATGAGGCGCGTGGTCGGTGGCGATAATATCAATCACGCCATTACGCACTGCTTCTTGCAATGCCTGTTGGTCTTCCACGCCTTTAATCGCTGGGTTGCACTTAATCAAGTGGCCTAAGCGGTCATAATCGTTTTCGTTATAGAACAGGTGATGTACGCAGGCTTCGGCGGTGATTTGCTTTTTCCGCAGATCTTCCAGTGTTGGCGCGGCGTCAAACAGCGCCAGCTCTTCTTTGGTGGTGATGTGCAAAACGTGCAGACGCGTACCATGCTTTTTCGCCAGCTCAACAGCCAGACGTGATGACTTCAAGCACGCAGCCGCGGAGCGAATGCGGCCATGCTCACGGGCTGGTACATCGTCACCGTAACGAGCACGATACTCATCTTCCAGCAATTTGATCGATGGCGTATCTTCGCAGTGAGTGGCGATCAGCACGGGGCTTTCAGCAAAAATGGCGGCTAAGGTATCGGCATTATCCACCAGCATGTTACCGGTAGATGCGCCCATGAAAATCTTCACGCCACAGGCCTGATCGACTGATAAACGACGGATTTCGTCGAGGTTATCGTTGGTTGCCCCGAGGTAGAAGCTGAAGTTAGCCACGGAAGAGCTTGCTGCCCGCGCGTATTTATCTTCCAGTGCTTGCAGATTGGTGGTTTGCGGGTTGACGTTCGGCATTTCCATGTAGGAGGTCACGCCACCGGCGACAGCGGCGCGCGATTCGCTGGCGATGGTGCCCTTTAGCGGGAAGCCAGGCTCACGAAAATGCACTTGGTCATCAATCATCCCCGGAATAAGCAGCTTCCCTTTTGCATCAATGATTTCGGCATTGTCCGCCGCACTGATGCTGCTGCTGATGTGACTGATACGGCCATCTTTAATCAGCATGTCGCCTTCACTACGGCGGCCTTCGTTGATCATGGTGGCATTTTTTATCAATAACGTCGTCATTGCTTACATCCTTTCCGCAGAATTTGCCTAACTATACTGGAATTGAAATCGGGCGGGGAGTGTAATTTGTGCCTTGGTTTACTGGATATGCAATCGTTTGGGCAGGATCGCAAACAAGGTCTTGCTTGCGAGCTAACTGATTGAGCGTGTAGGCTTTCGCTATGTGGTGAGATAGCGGAGGGAGGATGTTTGCGCGCATAGCTAAATGCTGAGCGATATAAGGCCGGAGTTTGCCTAAAAAAAGCGCCGAGCAAGCCCGGCGCGACAATTAGCGGGATTAACCGAGGTTACAATACGAACTGACGTACCAAGGTTTCTTGGGATGCTGCCAGATTTTCCAGTTGGGTACTGTTACCGGCCATTTGCTCGATGCTGGCAAAGTTCTGGTCGGCCAGCCGCGAGATCTCTTCCAGATTACGGGCGATATCGGTTGAGGTGGCTTCTTGCTCGGTCGCGGCATTGGCGATTTGTGAGTTCATATCGCTAATCTGGCCTAGACCATCGGCGATCACTTTCATCGCTGCGCCAGTTTGGGTGGTCTGGCTGGTGCTGAGTGCCATATCATTTAAGCAGCCTTCAACCGTATTGAGCGCCGAGCGGGTGCCATTTTGCAGCTCGGAGATCATTTGCTCGATTTGGCCGGTGGAATCTGTGGTGCGCTTAGCTAGGACCCGCACCTCATCGGCTACCACCGCAAAGCCGCGCCCCATATCACCTGCGCGCGCCGCTTCGATGGCGGCGTTGAGTGCCAGCAAGTTAGTTTGATCGGCAATGCTGCGGATCACATCCAAGATGGAGCCAATCTTCTCGCTCATACCCGCCACGGTTTTGACCACGGCAGCCGTGCTTTGCAGGCGATCAGAGAGCTGTTGGGTGGTATGCACATTTTCCTGTACTAGCGCATCACTTTGCGTCACGGTGGCTTCCAGTTGCAGGACCTGATCCAGCGTATGATTCACGCTACGGGCAATCTCTTTAACCGAGTGCTCCATCTGTGACATAGCCGTGGCGACACTGGCGGTTTGTTCGCGCTGTGACTCCACCGCGGCTTTGGCGACCGTAGCGTTATCCTGATTCAGCAACGTCACATGGGTTAGCTGGGTTGAGGAGTGAGAGATCTGCTCCAAGATATGGTGCAGCTGTGCCACCATCTTGTTGATGTGCTCGGCAATCAAGCCAAACTCGTTATCACTGCTAACCGCCACGCGTTCGGTCATGTTACCGCGCTCAATGTTGCGCAAGGTTTGTAAGATGGCTTGAACCGGTTTGCGCACTGAGCGTGCCAGTAACCAGCCGGTGATGACAGCGATCAGCACTACAGCAAGTGATAGCGCACTGGCTACCCAGAAACTGCGTTTGTAGCTGGTATCCGCTTGTTCCGCCAGCAATGACATATGATTTTTCGCGTTGTCTCGCAGCGTTTGCAGCATGCCGAGTGCTTGTTCTAAGGCGGCAGACAGCGCAGCAATGTCTTGATTGACTTGCTGTTCTTGCAAGATGAAATCGTAGTGCTGCTGTAAGACGCCATTTTTGCGTCCGGCATCGGTCAGGAAGGCTTCAAACATTTCACCATAGCGCTCGCCCAGCATCGGGACTTGCGCGACTAAGCCTTTAAAGGCGTAGCCAAGGCGGCCAATGTTGACTTTGTTGGCTTTCATCGCTTTTTCGATGGCGGGCGGATCTTGGCTGGCCAGTGCATCGGAGGTGGTTTGATCCATCTCGCGTAAGCTATTGAAAAATGAGCCGCTGGTGAGTTTGATGACTTCGTTATCACCGTTATCAATCAGCGTTTTCAGGCCGTATTGCAGCTCCATCTTTTTATTTTGGAAGCTTTGCACAGCCGCGCTGATGGTCTGGCGACCACGTAAAATCGCATCATATTGCTGGAAGGTTTGTAATGCTGGCGCGAAGTAGTGTTTTTCGACCTCCGCCAACTGGGAAACCGGCATATTTTCATGCTCGGCATTGAGTTGCTTGAACGCTTCGAGTTGTTGCAGGTAATCACGATTTCCCTGCTCAAACGCGCTCTGGCTGCTAGAAAGCAGCGCAGGATCGCGACTGGCGACAAAGGATTTGAGCCATTTGTCAGCGGTGAGTAAGGACAAGGTCAGCTCAGAAGCGACCTCGGTGACCGGCACAGCCTCTTGCGTGACTTCGTCCAGACTGTATTTCATCTGGCCAGAGACATTCAGTGCAAACAGGTTAGCCGCAATGAATGCCGCTACCAGTACCACAAAACCGATCACCATATGGCGAATCACAGAAGCGTTTTTTTTCTTGTCCATAGAATTCAACATCACAGATATGAATGTGCGACATCCGGTATCATGCTTACTGTTTATGGTAAACATAGCCTGTAAGTACAGAAGAGGGTCTGCCTGACCTTCTTTAATTCGGGTATCGGCAGGGCGGCAAGCGTGTTGAATTGTAACGGTAACTGGCGTGTTGGTTTTTCGAGACAAATAACGAATTTGCAACCTCGTTTCAGACAACTTGCAGTAATGTGACACCGTTGTATGCACCGGCTAAGTCAGCCATACTAACCGGCATTGTGAATGATTGAGCGTTATGGCTAAAGTGAGGGGAGTGAGTCATGCCAGAAGAAACTATTTTCAGTAAAATTATCCGCCGAGAGATCCCATCGGATGTGGTGTACCAAGATGAACTGGTGACCGCATTTCGAGATATTAGCCCACAGGCGCCGACTCACATTCTGATTGTGCCCAATCATCTGATCCCAACCACCAATGACGTGCAGGCGCAAGATGAGCTGGCCTTGGGTCGTATGATCACCGCCGCGGCCAAGATTGCAGCGGCAGAAGGCATTGCCGAAGATGGCTACCGTTTAGTGATGAACTGTAACCGTCACGCCGGTCAGGAGGTGTTCCATATTCACATGCACCTGCTGGGTGGCCGTCCGTTAGGGCCACTGCTGGCTCGCTGAGGCACGCATCCGTGCACTTTAAGGGAAACATAATGCGCCGGCCGATGTCCGGCGCTGTTATTATTGGGATGTATCGCTGACTTATGTATCAGAGCGTATGTCTCAGTGCTTAAGTATCAATTAAGTATCAAGAAGAGCAGCAAACAGTGACTGTGAGCCAAAAGATTTCGCACTTTTATCCGCGTCGCACCCTAGCCATTGTCGGTTGGTTTATGTGCGCACTGCTTTCTGGGTGTGCTAGCCGTGGATTTACTGGCTTTGAGGTCGCGCAGCAGCCATTAGTGTTGGCCGATGCCGACTTGAGCGAGCAGGTT
This sequence comes from Plesiomonas sp. ZOR0011, assembly GCF_000800945.1. NCBI lineage: Bacteria > Pseudomonadati > Pseudomonadota > Gammaproteobacteria > Enterobacterales > Enterobacteriaceae > Plesiomonas > Plesiomonas sp. ZOR0011. Next base: position 64,936 of record NZ_JRKB01000073.1, on the reverse strand, counting down.
AACGTGCAAAGCTATCGTGAAGGATTTGGCCAGCCACTGCGCGTCGGCATACAGCTGCAAAATCGTCAGGCGCAGCCGCTGACGCTGGAATACCGTTTGTACTGGTATGACGCGCAGGGCATTGAGCTGGATAATGATCCGACGCCATGGCAGCAAGTCACACTGAGCGCGCATCAGGTCTGGACGACCCGTATCACCGCGCAAGAGCCGCAAGCCACATCCTATCGTTTGCATGTGCGCCCACTCAGTAAAGCGGCATCGCTGCCAACTGGCAATATTGCGCCATGAATGATGCGCAAGACTCGTTGGTGCATGAGCTAAAGTCACTGCCGTGTTGGCCAGCGCCGGTGCAGGCGATTCGTCCGTTAACCGGGTTATCTGGTGGTAGTCTATTGATTGAGCTGTGCGATGGGCGGCGCTATGTTGCACGTAGCCAAAATACGCAGCTGCAGATGCAAGGTGTCAGTCGTGAGCGCGAGCGGCACCTGCTATGTGCAATTGGCGAGCAGGTAGCAAGTTCGGATTTTTTACCGCAGGTACTGTTTTACAATGCCCGTTGGTTAGTGGTGAGCTGGCTAGAAGGTTCGCCGTGGCCGCATACACTGGCTGACGATACGTGCGCACAACGCCATCTTGTTACCTTGATGCGTCGCTTCCATCCGGTTGATAGCGAACTGCAGCTAGATATTCCCAGCCGTTTGCAATTTTATCGTCAGCAACTTAGCGCAGAAAAACAACCTGAAGCGCTGTTTTCCCTGTGTGCGCGTTTTGCGTCTCTTCGCTCGCCCTGCTGGTGGTTTCCGGTACTGGCACATCATGATATCCATCCCGGAAATTTAGTGTCTGATGGCGCTACACTGGCGCTGATTGACTGGGAATATGCAGCGCGCAGCCCCTTAGCCTGTGAGCTAATTTTGCTGTTTGAGGCTAATGGATTTAATCGCGCGCAGCGTCAGCAGTTTTGTCGCTATTACGCCGAGGCTATCTATTCTACCGAGACAGTGTATGCCGCAGATAGCGAGTGCGATGACTCATCTGCTGCAGCACTGGAGGATTGGTTACACCGGTTACAACAGGATATCGTCAGCTGGCAGCCGTGGTGTGAAATGCTTATGGCGATGTGGAGTGCGATCCGCTTTGAGCAAACTGATGATGCGCAGTACGCTGTGTGGCGCGATAATTATCTAAAGGCCGCGGAGCAATCTTTAGGCAAACGTGAGTAAAGGCGAAGAATTTATCCCGATAGGCTGCTAGGTCGCATAGTTAGTGCTTCCTAACGGAATAGATTTTAAACGATGACCAGCGTGCTCGATTATGCCGGTCAGTAGATTGGACAACCTCTTTGCTAACGGTGCGAAGAATAGACTGGCGCGTTAGCGATGGGTAAGAAAGGAGAGACAATGTGGGTCCGGTAATGCTCGATGTGCTCGGTTACGAGCTGGATGCCGAAGAGCGCGAAATTTTACGTCACCCGTTGGTGGGGGGCGTGATTTTCTTTGCCCGTAATTACCATGATCGTGAGCAGATGCAGGCATTGGTTAGCGATATTCGTCGCACGGTGCAGCGTCCACTGTTGCTGGCGGTGGATCAGGAAGGCGGGCGTGTTCAGCGTTTTCGTGATGGCTTCACGCGTTTACCTGCACCACAGGCATTTTCCGCGTTAAACAGCTGGCCACAGGCGCTGGAGCTGGCGTTTGAAAGTGGCTGGATGATGGCAGCGGAATTATTGGCGCTGGATATCGATCTGAGTTTTGCGCCAGTGCTGGATTTGGGCCATACCTGTGCGGCGATCGGTGATCGGGCGTTTGATGAAGACCCGAAAAAAGCGCTGGATCTGGCACGCAGCTATATCGATGGTATGCACTGTGCGGGGATGGCGGTAACCGGTAAGCACTTCCCTGGCCATGGTGCAGTATTGGCGGATTCACACAAAGAAACGCCGCGCGATAATCGCTCGAAAGAGGAGATTTTTAGCCGCGATATGTCATTGTTCCGTCAGTTAAATCAAGAAGGGCGTCTGGATGCGATGATGCCTGCACACGTCATCTATACCGATTGCGATCCACGGCCAGCCAGCGGCTCATCCTACTGGTTGCAGGATGTGCTGCGTAAAGAGTTGCAGTTTGATGGCGTGATTTTCTCTGATGATTTGTCGATGGAAGGCGCGGCGGTCATGGGCTCCTACGCCGAGCGCGCTGCGGCATCATTAGCCGCGGGCTGTGACATGCTGCTGGTGTGCAATAATCGCGCGGGTGCGGTACAAGTGCTCGATACCTTGCCGCATCAAACATCTGGGCGTATATCGCGTCTGCTGCATAAGCCGGCTCCATCGCGCAGCGAATTGGAAGCCACTGCACGTTGGATCAATGCCCATGAGCGTTTACAAAATCTGGCTGCTGCTTGGCAGGCGCATAAAGAACATATGCACGGCTAATTGTTACCCTGTTTATGCGTATTCTTTATTTGTGTTAATCGTATTGAGCGCGGTTTTTAACCGCGCTTTTTTGATAGCTAACCTGAGTCATGTGTCAGTAAAAGCACGCATTTTACATTTCCAACCTTTGCCTTGCGCAATTGTGTGCAGATAAATTGCCGTTTTTATGTGTACAGTAAGATTGTATTAACCTCAACTCATAGCCTTATTGTAATGCGGCGCTGATTTTATTTTCTTTCTATACGTATTTATCCGCACAGGGCAACATTTCACATTTTTAATTGGCTATTGATTAACCTAGTTTTCAGGTTATGCGTATGTGTGTGATTCGTCTGATTGTATAACTATTCAACTAATTAATATAAAAGAAGAAAAACCATATTGAACGCTATGTTTATCTACCGACACGCTGGTTTTTTTATGGTTTGAATTGTATTATCAACAACCATGCTACAGGCGTAAGTCATCATTTATTCAGCCATCGGCTGACATCGAAAAATCAGGTTGTTGGGGTTCTATCCATAATGAAATGGGGAAAAAGACATATCAGCATTTGCGTGTGTATTTTTATTGTGCTGTTGAGTTCCCTGTTGTTACCCTCATTGCTCAATGAGCGGGTTGCCAAAGATATACTGATCTGGAAAATGGATAAGCTCGAGATCATGGCATTAAAACGCGATCAGCTGATTAAGCATACGATGATACAGGATATTGCAGATCTTAAATTTGATTGCGGTAAAGATGACATTGAAACATTGCGTAACTTGAACCTCTATAATAGCCAATTTCGGGTGCAAGGGATAAAGCTGGCTAACGGCTCAGGTTGTTCTAGTTTAGGCCCCGATCTGGATATTATTTCTCGGTCGCGAATGCAGCAATCTATGTATAAGCTGGATAACTATAATATCGGGATAACCAGTACAGCACAAAGCTATGGCGTGCATGGTGAGCAAGTTATTTTTGCTAATATCAACGGTAACTATGTTTATTGGGTGCTGAACGGTGCGTGGACTTACGAGCAATTACAGACACCATGCAAAGATTGTTTTTATATGGAGTATCATCCGAAATCATTGCAGTATAAAGCGCTCTCTTTCTCAACTGGGAATTATAGCATTTTAATGCAGCCGGAAGAGCAGCAACTTAGTGTGGCAAGGGAATATAATGGCATGATCTATAAACTCTATGCAGGGCAGGAGTTAATGGATTATACCTATGCCAAAATCCAGAGCATAGTGTATTTATTTATCGTGATAGCGCTAGGATTAATGGGCTTCTTTTATGCCATCATTTTCAATTATCAAAAATCATTAAGTGGATTACTGCATACAGGGCTAAAACGTCGTGAGTTTGTGCCTTTTTATCAGCCTGTTGTGGATGCCTCTACTGATAAGGTCGTCGGTTTTGAGGCTTTACTGCGCTGGCAGCATAAAGGCGATACGATTTGCCCGAGTACCTTCATTGATTATGCTGAGAAAAAAGGCATTATCCTGCCAATTACTGAGCAATTGATGGAGCGTGTGATTGATGATTTGAAAAACATTCCAGACACCTTGTGGGTGAGTATCAATGTGGTGCCTGAGCAGATAGAAAATGGCTCGCTGTATAAGATGCTAGCAAAAAATCGCTGGCCGTATAGCAATCGCTTGTGCTTTGAAATTACTGAACGCATTAAAGTCGATGATTTCGAAACTGCTGCGCGAGAAATAGCTAAAATAAAGTTGTTTGGTTATCGATTTAAGTTGGATGATTTTGGCACGGGTTATGGAGGGTTTTCCTATATCCAAAAACTGGGTGTGGATGAAATAAAAATAGATAAAATGTTTGTCGATACCATTGGTGTCGATGATCTCAAGCGTGATGTATTGGATTCAATTATTGCTTTTTCTAAAGAGTCGCATATGGATGTGATTGCAGAAGGGGTAGAAACCAAAACACAGCTCACGTATTTACTGGCGCGTGGAATTCATTTGATTCAGGGCTTTATATATGCCAAACCGCTCTCTTTTGAGCATTTGAAAGTGTGGCTCACAGAACCCAGACGGCACTAATGGTAAATTAAGCATCATCGTGGATGAACTAATTTGCCGTGAACGGCCGAGGAGCCAATGAGCATTACCGATATACTGCACAGCCAAGACGTCTATTTTTGTACTGATGAAGCGCTGGCACAAGCACAGCAACAGTGTCTGGAAATTCTGTATGACTTTAACCAGACACGCCCATCGGAGATGCCTCGGCGTCAGGCGCTACTTGAGCAGTTATTGGCCGAAGTGGGCACCAATTGTTACATTGAACCGCCGTTGCGGGCTAACTGGGGGCGACATACCCACCTAGGCCATCATGTGTATGCCAATTTTAACCTGACGCTGGTGGATGACACCCACATCTACATTGGCGATCACGTGATGATTGGGCCGAATGTGACGCTGGCGACAGCAGGTCATCCGATTGATCCCGAGTATCGCAAGCGCTTGGCGCAGTTTAACTTACCGGTGCGGATCGGGAACAATGTTTGGATTGGCGCCGGTTGCGTGGTGTTGCCGGGGGTTACCATCGGTGAAAACAGCGTGATTGGTGCTGGCAGCATTGTGACGCGTGATATTCCTGCCAATGTGGTGGCTTTCGGTAACCCATGCGCTGTGGTGCGACCGATCAGTGAGCGCGATCGTGAGTTTTACTATAAAGATCGTCGGATAACGTTGCCGCTGTCCTGATTTTCCCTCTTTTTAGCTTGTCGCGCAGGTCAGCTCGTTGTTGGTTGGCCTGCGTATGTTTCGTTTTCTTCCTTCCCTCCCATTTTCTCGCTTGTCTTTTGTCATTGGTGAGGCGGGATTTTATCTCTCGATGGCACGGCTATGCTTGATAGATTGGATTTGATGATTACATTTTATGCAAGCGTTAGCGAATCGTAACAATATAACGCTATGGTCGGCGCTGTTGTGACGATTATGCTGAGAAAACTCAAGCGCGAGGCGAAAGATTTCTGTATCGCGTGGAATCAAAACAGTAACTCAGAAATGGCTATATCAAACGCACGGAAAACGGGCGTGGAGGAAATATGACAACGCAACCTAGCAAGTTACCAACTCCAGATCATGCTGAGCACAATGCATTTTTCCCTTCAGCATTTTCGTTAAGTCAGTTTACCAGCTCTAAATCTGATCTCAGCGGGGCAGATTACGCCAAACCGTACCGCGGCAAGCACAAGATCTTGCTGATTGCTGCCGACGAGCGTTATTTGCCGACCGATACCGGTGCGCTGTTCTCAACCGGTAACCACCCAGTCGAAACGCTGTTGCCGATGTATCACTTGCATCAGGCCGGTTTTGAATTCGAGGTCGCGACGGTATCTGGTTTGATGGTCAAGTTTGAACATTGGGCGATGCCGAACGAAGATGAGGCGATTGTCGGTTTGTATAACCACTATCTGCCACAGTTTATGCGCCCGCGTAAATTGCAGGATGTGGTCAGCCAGCTCACGCCAGACAGTGAGTATGCAGGGGTCTTTATTCCTGGTGGACATGGCGCGCTGATTGGTTTGCCATCCAGTGAGGCGATCGCTGAGACACTGCGTTGGGCATTGGCCAATGATCGTTATGTGATTTCTCTTTGCCATGGTCCGGCAGCATTTTTGGCGTTGTCGCACGGCGCAAACCCACTGCAAGGTTACGCGATTTGTGCCTTCCCAGATGCCGCCGATAAGCAAACCCCCGATATCGGGTATATGCCAGGGCAGTTAACCTGGTTCTTTGGTGAGCAGCTGCAGAAAATGGGACTGACACTGATGAACCAAGATATTACCGGGATGGTGCATAAAGACCGCAAAGTGCTGACCGGGGACAGCCCATTTGCCGCCAACGCATTGGGTAAACTGGCCGCCGAGGAGCTGCTCAAGGCTTACGTAGACTAAGTTTCTCGTAATTTGGAAAGCCGATTCCAAATACGGGCAAATACCCAATAGGCACCAATGAAAAATAAGCCGGAGAGTGCACCCGTTGATAATAGGTCCGCTTTCTGGCTTTTTTATGGGTGATTCAGGTTATTAAGCTGGTTAAGCGGCGGGGCTCGGTGTGACGGGGAAGCGCTCATGCTGAACTATGAGCAAGCGTTACGTTTATGCACATGACATGTCATCAAATTACTCCCCATAAGCGATAGCAAATTTGCTTTTCTCCTCAAAACTTTATAACCCTTGTAATGATAGAGTGTCAGTGTAGGCGGTGTATCTACAGAGCCTTCTGGCCGCAAGCATCAGACAAGGAGTAACAAGCATGATCATCTATTTGCACGGGTTTGATTCAACCAGTCCGGGTAACCACGAAAAAGTACTGCAATTGCAGTTTATCGATCCGGATGTGCGGTTTATCAGTTACAGCACTTTGCACCCGCGGCATGACATGCAGCACCTGCTCAAAGAAGTGCACAAAGCAGTACAGCTGTGCGGTGATCAAAAACCACTGATTTGCGGTGTGGGGCTGGGGGGATATTGGGCTGAGCGAATTGGCTACCTGTGTGGCTTACGTCAGGTGATGTTTAACCCGAATTTGCATCCCGAACAAAACATGACCGGAAAGATTGACCGGCCGGAAGAATATGAAGATATTGCGACCAAGTGTGTAGAAAACTTCCGTAAAAAAAATGAGGGAAATTGTCTGGTGATCCTTTCCACTCAGGATGAAGTGTTGGATAATCGGCTTACTCAGGAAGAGCTGAACGATTTTTACGAAATAGTCTGGGATGACAAGCAATCCCATAAATTTAAAAACATTTCTCATCACCTTCAGCGCATTAAGGCGTTTAAGCTGCAGGATTGAGGGGCGACCGGAACCGGTAAAAAATGCCCGTTCCGGTGACTCAGACGTGATGCAGTTAGAACAGGTAGCCTTGCGCGGTTGGTGTAAGTTTTTTTCATTCTGACCAAATAAGTTGTAACGAGGGCTACGCCTTGAAAAGAATCATTGTTGTTGGCGGCGGCGCCGGGGGACTTGAGTTAGTTACCCGTCTGGGCGATAAACTGGGCCGTAAGGGCAAAGCTGAAATCATTCTGATTGACCGCAGTCAGACCCACCTGTGGAAACCTCTGCTGCACGAAGTGGCCACTGGCTCTATGGATGATGGCGTTGATGCGCTGAGCTACCGCGCTCAGGCACGTAACCATCACTTCCAGTTCCAGCAGGGCACTCTGGTAGATATCGATCGTGAGCGTCGCTCGGTCAAGCTGGCGGAAATCCGTGATGAAGACAACGAACTGCTGGTGCCAGAGCGCGAGCTGTTCTTTGATATTCTGGTCATGGCGCTGGGCAGCAAATCCAACGACTTCCGCACTGAAGGTGTGGCTGATAACTGTATCTTCCTCGATAGCCCAGATCAGGCGAATCGCTTCCATGAGCAGATGCTGAATCTGTTTATGAAGTTCTCGGCACAGCCAGAAAAGCAGGAAAAAGTGAACATTGCCATTGTGGGTGGTGGCGCGACGGGCGTTGAGCTGTCGGCTGAGCTGCACAATGCGGTTAAACAGCTGCACCGTTATGGCTTTGATGCGCTGGATAGCCGTCACCTGAACGTCACGCTGGTGGAAGCCGGTGAGCGTATTCTGCCAGCACTGCCAGTGCGTATCTCTTCTGCGGCGCATCTGGAGCTGACCAAGCTGGGCGTGAATGTGCGCACCAACACCATGGTGACCAAAGCGGAAAGCAACGGTCTGCATACCAAAGATGGTGAGTTTATCCCCGCTGAGCTGATGGTATGGGCCGCAGGTATCAAGGCACCGGATTTCCTGAAGGATATCGCGGGTCTGGAAACCAACCGTATCAACCAGCTGGTAGTTGAGCCAACACTGCAAACCACGCGCGACTCCAACATTTTCGCCATTGGTGACTGTGCTAGCTGTCCACAAACTGACGGTACTTTTGTACCGCCACGCGCGCAAGCAGCGCACCAGATGGCTAGCCTGTGCTACCAGAACATCGTGGCACTGATGGAAGGGCGTACCCTGAAGAACTATGTCTATAACGACAAAGGCTCTTTGGTTTCCCTGTCTAAATTCAGTACCGTGGGTAGCCTGATGGGGAACCTGATGCGCGGCTCGATGATGATTGAAGGCCGTATCGCGCGTATCGCGTATATTTCACTGTACCGTATGCACCAGATGGCGCTGCATGGTTACGTGAAAACCGGCTTGATGATGCTGGTAGGCGGTATCAACCGTGTGATCCGTCCGACACTGAAACTGCACTGATTTCGCGTTTTACTGCGGCTACGGCTATGCTTACTTTGTGTGGATAGCCGTATGACTTCTTGGCCATAATTTCAGTGATTATTGTTAAGATCATGCAGTCATACCGGATAGGCAAAAACACCGCTCAATGAGCGGTGTTTTTTTATGCCAGTGTTTTGGTTATGCGCTTGTGCGCTGTTACGCTCGATTAGCTGATTTTGTGGGCTTCAAAACCACTCAGTAACTGCTCGATATAGGCCAATCGCTTGGCGCGATCGGTGAAGATCCCGAAGAACTTCAGCTTGTTCGGCCCATCAAGTCGGAACTCATGCGGATTATGCAGCAAGGAAATCAGATACGCCGGGCTAATATTCGGCTGATCGTTAAACTCCACATAACCGCCATTGTCAGCGCCTTCGATACGGCGAATGCCCAGCTGATGTGCGCGCAGGCGGATTTTCGCCACTTGCAGCAAGTTGCGTGTGGCATCTGGCAATAAGCCAAAGCGGTCGATGATTTCGACTTTCAGCTCATCCAATTGCGCGGCATCTTCAGCGCTGGCAATGCGCTTATACAGGGAAAGGCGCATATTAACGTCAGGCAGATAGTCATCCGGCAGCAGAGCTGGCACTCGCAGCTCCACTTCGGTCTGACCACGCGTCAGATCATCCAGTGACGGCTCTCGACCATGTTTCAGCGCGTCGACTGCGTTTTCCAGCATTTCCATATACAGGCTAAAGCCGACCGACTCAATCTGACCGCTTTGATCGTCGCCCAGCAGCTCACCGGCGCCGCGAATTTCCAAATCGTGGGTTGCTAAGGCAAAGCCCGCACCCAAATCTTCCAGCGAGGCGATCGCTTCCAAGCGCTTACGCGCATCGTCGGTCATGCGCTTCGGTGGTGGCGTGAGTAAGTACGCATAAGCCTGATGGTGTGAACGACCCACGCGGCCACGCAGCTGGTGCAACTGTGCCAGACCGAAGTGGTCAGCATCATCAATGATGATGGTGTTGGCGGTCGGTACGTCGATACCGGTTTCGATGATGGTGGTACATACCAGCACGTTGAAGCGTTGGTGGTAGAAGTCCGACATCACGCGCTCCAGATCGCGCTCACGCATCTGGCCATGACCGATGGTGATGCGCGCTTCCGGTACCAGCTTCGCCAGTTTTTCTGCGGTTTTCTCAATGGTCTCTACGCTGTTGTGCAGATAATAGACCTGACCACCACGCAGTACTTCACGCAAAATGGCCTCGCGAATAGTGCGCTCATCATGCTCTCGCACGAAGGTCTTCACTGCCATCCGGCGTGCCGGTGGAGTCGCGATGATGGAGAGATCGCGCATGCCACTCATCGCCATGTTCAGCGTACGTGGAATCGGCGTCGCGGTGAGGGTCAGAATATCCACATCGGCGCGCAGCGCTTTGATTTTTTCTTTCTGACGCACCCCAAAGCGGTGCTCTTCATCCACGATCAGCAGACCTAACTGCTTAAACTTCACATCGCCCTGCAGCAGTTTGTGGGTGCCGATGAGGATATCCACTTTCCCTTCGCGCACATCTTCCAGCACTTGCTGTTGCTCTTTAGCGGTACGGAAGCGAGACAACACTTCAATGCGCACCGGCCAGTTGGCAAAACGGTCACGGAAGTTTTCAAAGTGCTGCTGCGCCAGCAGGGTGGTGGGCACTAATACCGCGACTTGGCGATGGTTGATGACCGACAAAAACGCGGCGCGCATCGCCACTTCGGTTTTACCAAAGCCCACATCACCACAAACCAGTCGATCCATCGCCACCGGTTGGGTCATGTCAGTCAGTACTGCGTTGATTGCATTGAGCTGATCATCGGTTTCATCAAACGGGAAACTGGTGCAGAACTGGCGATATTGCTCGCGATCGTGCTTGAACGCAAAACCGGGCTTAATAGCGCGGCGTGCGTAGATATCGAGCAATTCAGCGGCCACATCGCGCACTTTCTCTGCTGCTTTACCGCGCGCTCGTGCCCAGGCTTCGCCGCCCAGTTTGTGTAGTGGTGCGCTTTCTTCCGCGCCGCCGCTATAGCGGCTAATCAAATGCAGCGATGACACCGGCACATACAGCTTGGCGTCATTGGCATAGGTGAGGATCATGTATTCCGCGGTGACCCCGCCGGTCTCCAGCGTGGTGAGGCCACCGTAGCGACCAACCCCGTGCTCCAGATGCACCACGGGCTGCCCGATACGCAGCTCGGCTAAGTTGCGAATGATGGTATCGGTGTTGATGGCTTTGCGGTTATCACGGCGGCGCTGGCTGACGCGCGCCCCGAGCAGATCGCTTTCACAGATAAAGGCCAGCGCGCTACTTGCGTCAGCCTCTGACTCACTTTCTGGCGTGAGTACAAACCCCGACTCAGCAGCGCCTATCATCAGCGCCCGCGAGACGGTGCGGCTGTCGGCCAAATTCTGGATCGTTTGCGGACGCAATTTCAGCGGTGTCAGCAAATCGAGTAGCGTTTCTCGCCGACCTTCACTTTCTACCGAAAACACCACATTGCCGCGAAACTCTTCTAAGAAGCGGCGCAGAGCCTGCAGTGGCTCTTTATGTTGATGTTGTAAACGGATATCCGGCAACGCGCTAAGCGGCAAATTGCTGCGTCCTGCGCGCGGCTCTACCGCGTCTTTTTGCAGATGGACATTGGGGTAGCTTTTCAGGTTGGCATTGAGCTCATCCAAACGTTGCCAGAGAACGGGCGGTGCCAGCAGCGGCCGCATCGGGTCGACGCCGCGATCGTGGTAACGATGTTCGGCATCGGCATAAAAGCGGGTCGCCGCATCTTGAATATCGCCGACGCTGACAATCAGCGTATTGCTTGGCAGATGGTCGAACAAGGTAGTCATCTGCTCGAAAAACAGCGGCTGCCAATATTCGATACCGGCGGGCAGGGTGCCTTTGCTGACTTGCTGATAGACGTGTTCCGGATCGCGACGGATTTCAAACTGCTCGCGCCAGCGACTGCGAAATCCTTCGATGGCATTTTTATCGGTTGGAAATTCGCGCGCCGGTAACAAGTTGATGTGATCCACTTCTTCCAGCGTGCGCTGAGAGTCAGGGTCAAAGGTGCGAATCGAGTCAATTTCGTCATCGAAAAAATCAAGACGAAACGGTGTCTGGCTGCCCATCGGGAACAGATCCAGCAGTGCGCCACGGGTGGCAAACTCACCGTGCTCCATCACTTGCTCGGCTGGGCGATACCCAGCTTGCTCTAACTGACCCCGCAGTTTCGACAGCGATAATCGCTCACCTTTTTTTACCACCAAGGCATGCGACAGCAAAAACTCGCGCGGACATACCCGCTGCATCAAGGTGTTGACCGGCATGATCAGCAGCCCTTGTTGCAAGGTCGGCAAGCGATACAGCGTTGATAAACGTTCCGAGATGATATCTTGGTGTGGTGAGAAGCTATCGTACGGCAGGGTTTCCCAATCCGGGAATAACTCCAGCGGCTGGGCGCTGAACTCACGAATTTCTTGGGCAAGACGCAGTGCCATCTGGCTGTCTTTGGTGACCAGTAGCACCGGCCCTTGATGCTGCGTACTGATTTGCGCGGCGGCCAGTGCCAGCGCAGCGCCCTGCAATTGACCAAAATAGCGGTGGTCGCCTGCTTTATCTGGCAGGCTCAGATTCAGAAATGGTAACGTCATGGATTAGTCTTTGACCCTGAGCTCGGCACGTTGCTTGAGTTGCTGCTGCTGCTCGTGCAGGGCGGCACGAATCAGTAAGTCCTGATCTTTGTCGCGCAGGCGGATAAAACGGATCTGCACCAACGGCCGACCGTCTTCAATGCTGACTTCACTCACTTCGCCATAGGCATACACGGCGGCGGCAGGCTGACTCAAAAACAGTTTAATACGCATGATACTGCCACTGGCAGGCGGCGTATCGGCAAAATAACTAAAACCACCGGCACTGAAAGAGTGCGTCAGGTGCCGTAAGTGCGGTTGATCTTCTTGCGCCAGAATATAGTTTACGACCAGATCGATTTTCTGCTGCTGAATGCGCAAAAATCCCATCAAATCATCGGCGGCACTGCCAATATTGCGCAGCGAGCGGATACTGCTGATATCCAGATGCGCAGTTTCGGCGGCAATGCGAAACGGCAGAGGAATTTCTTCATCAAACCGGGCGTCATCCGGTAAGGTTTCATCGGCACGGAGCGGAATAATGTTGACCGACAGGTGTTGATGGACAGAGAAAAACTGCGCTTGTTCCATAGCGATACTCCGGTTCATGCGGTATTGCTTCCATTATCAGGGAAGATGCTGACAGATGAAAGACAGAGCGACTGGTACACAGTCGAAGCTTGGCAAAAAGTGCCATATTGTTTGCTTTGTGTCCGATGAAAACGCGTTGTGGAAGTATAGTTGTGTAAGTTTTGCTTTAAATAGTGAATAATATCACTCTATCAGGTTACGTGTTTAATCCGCAGGATGCGAAAAGGAAATTCTTTTCTGTTTCATCGGGTTGATATAATTTTCATTTTTTACGGTCAAGCATATTCCTATGTTTAATCCGGCTTCTGTTTTTATCGGGGTGCGTTATCTGCGCGGACGTACCGGCGACCGGTTCGGACGCTTTGTCAGCCGTTTATCCACCATCGGGATCACCCTTGGGGTATTGGCTCTGATTATTGTTCTTTCCGTGATGAACGGCTTTGAACAGGAACTGAAAAACAACACCCTGAGCTTGATGCCACAAGCGTTGGTGACCTCTGAAAGCGGTTCGATTGATCCGAAGGCGGTGCCATTCTCCAGCTTAAGTCAAATCCCTGATGTCGTGCGACACACGTCGATGGTGATGGGGGATGTGATCATCCAAAGCGCCCAAAGTATCGGTGCTGGCGTCATGTTGGGCATTGATCCGAAAGATGGCGACCCGTTAGCGCCTTATCTGGTGGACTCTTCCTTGGATTCGCTTAAAGCAGGCGAATACCACGTGATCCTCGGTGATACCTTGGCCGGTCAACTCGGTGTGTTGCCGGGTGACAAAGTGCGCTTGATGGTTACCGATGCGTCACAATTCACACCAATGGGCCGCATCCCAAGCCAGCGTCTGTTCACGGTATCCGGCGTGTTTGCGGCGGGCAGTGATGTGGATTCATCCCAAGTGCTGGTCAACATTCAAGACGCGGCGCGCTTACTGCGCTTACCGGCTGGGCATATCAGCGGCTGGCGCTTATTTATGCAAGATCCGTTTGATGTGGCTACCGCCGCCGATGCCCCATTACCGAAAGGGCTGGTGTGGCAGGATTGGCGCGCCCGTAAAGGCGAGCTGTTCCAAGCGGTGCGCATGGAAAAAAACATGATGGGCCTGCTACTGAGCCTGATCATCACGGTCGCGGCGTTTAACATCATTACTTCTTTGAGTCTGATGGTGATGGAAAAACAAGGTGAAGTGGCGATTTTGCAAACTTTGGGCCTCACACCACGTCAGATCATGATGATTTTTATCACGCAAGGGGCGTCGGCCGGTGTGGTTGGTGCTGTGTGTGGCGGCATTTTAGGAAGCCTGATTGCCGTGTATCTCAACCCGATATTGTCCCTGTTGGGCGTGAACCTGCTGCAGGGCGCGCGTTTGCCGGTTGATGTGTCGGTATGGCAAGTTTCTGCGATTGTTGTTTTTGCGGTGCTAGTGGCACTGCTGTCTACTTTATATCCTGCTTGGCGCGCATCAGCTGTCAAACCTGCCGAGGCATTACGTTATGAATAAGCCCTTATTAGTCTGTGAGAATCTGGTCAAAACTTACCGCGAAGGCAACATGGAAACCGAGGTTTTACGCGGTGTCTCATTTGGGCTGGAGCAGGGTGAGCTGGTGGCGGTGGTCGGAAGTTCCGGCTCCGGTAAAAGTACGCTGCTGCATTTGCTAGGCGGTCTGGATAAACCCAGTGATGGCCGTGTGCTGTTTCAAGGGCAAGATGTGTATGCCATGAGCAACAGTGCGCAAGCAAAGCTGCGTAACGAGCACATCGGCTTCGTGTATCAGTTCCATCATCTGCTGGCTGATTTTACCGCGTTGGAAAACGTGGCGATGCCACTGCTGATTGCAGGGGAAAAACCGTCCGTTGCGTCACAACGTGCGCAAGAGATGCTGACTGCTGTCGGCTTGGCGCGCCGGATTCATCATCGTCCGTCGGAAGTGTCTGGTGGTGAGCGCCAGCGAATCGCCATCGCCCGTGCGCTGGTCAATCAGCCTTCGTTAGTGCTGGCCGATGAACCTACCGGTAATCTGGACCAACGTACCGCCGATGGTATTTTTGAGCTGCTTGGCGAGTTGAATGCCCGCCACGGCACGGCATTTTTGGTGGTGACGCACGATCTGAACTTGGCGGCGCGTTTGAGTCGTCAGTTGGAAATGCGTGATGGTCTGTTGACCCGTGAACTCTCCTTAAGTGCGGGAGGACGTTGATGTTCCGCCCGTTATCACTTTTTCTGGCTTTACGTTACAGCCGCGCGACTCGTCGCAGCGGCATGGTGTCGTTTATCTCGGTGATCTCTACTTTAGGGATCGCACTGGGGGTCGCGGTGCTGATTGTGGGCTTAAGTGCCATGAACGGCTTTCAGCGTGAGCTGAATAACCGCATTTTGGCGGTAGTACCGCACGGTGAAATTACCCCAGTTGAAGGCAGTTTATCTGATTGGAAGCTGGTGCAAACCCGTTTACAGCGCCATCCTGGCATTGTGGCTACCGCGCCGTATGTCTCTTTCACCGCGTTGGCTGATCAAGGCACTAAACTGAAAGCGATTCAGGTGAAAGGGGTAGATCCGCAGGCAGAAGCCAAAATCAGTGCCTTGCCTCAGTTTGTGCTGGGCGATGCGTGGAAAAATTTCCGTGCCGGTGAAAACCAGCTGATCTTAGGCAAGGGCGTTGCGGATTCGTTGGGGTTGAAGGTCGGCGATTGGCTGACTTTGATGATTCCAAACCCTGATCCGGAAATGAAACTGCGTCAACCCAAGCGTATTCGCTTACAAGTCAGTGGGCTGTTGCAATTGCATGGTCAGCTGGATCACAGCTTTGCCATGGTGCCATTGGCCGATGCGCAGCAATATTTGGATCTGGGCAATAACGTCAGCGGCGTGGCCATGAAGGTGGATAAAGTTTTCGAAGCCTCGAAAATTGTCCGTGATGCGGGTCGTTTGACCGGTGTGTATGGCTATGTGCGCAGCTGGATGGGCACTTACGGCTACATGTACCGCGATATCCAGATGGTGCGCGTGATCATGTATCTGGCGATGGTGCTGGTTATCGGTGTGGCTAGCTTTAATATTGTCTCCACACTGGTGATGGCCGTGAAAGATAAGCAAGGCGACATTGCTGTCTTGCGTACCATGGGCGCGAATAACCGTTTGGTGCGAAATATCTTTATCTGGTACGGCATGATGGCCGGTATGGTCGGCTGCGTATTCGGTACGATCGCCGGTATCTTGCTATCATTAAATTTGACCCAGATTATTCGGGGTCTCGAAACGCTGATCGGGCATAAGTTTCTCTCCGGCGATATCTATTTTGTTGATTTTCTTCCCAGCGAATTGCAAGCACAAGATGTGATACTGGTGGTGCTCACCGCCGTAGGCTTGAGTTTGCTCGCCAGTATCTATCCGGCATGGCGAGCGACCCGCATCGATCCGGCTCGGGTTCTTAGCGGACAGTAATCGACTCAACTCGCGGGCGCATCAGCGCCCGTATGTTTTATGATTTCCCGCAACAGGGAAAGAACACCACAGAGGATGGCCAATGTATATGGATATCAGTGTGTTTTCTCCGGTTCTTATGATTGTTGTCGTCGCGATAGTGTTGATTATCACGGCCTTCAAAATTGTGCCGCAAGGCTATCAGTGGACCATCGAACGCTTTGGGCGTTACACCCACACGTTAGCACCCGGGTTGAACTTCGTGGTGCCATTTGTCGATCGTGTGGGCAGAAAAATCAACATGATGGAGCGGGTTCTGGATATCCCTTCGCAGGAAGTGATCTCCAAAGATAACGCCAGTGTGACAATTGATGCGGTGTGTTTTGTGCAAGTATTCGATCCAGCCAAAGCCGCGTATGAAGTCAATGATCTGGAAGATGCAATCCGCAACCTGACCATGACCAACATCCGTACCGTGCTGGGCTCGTTAGAGCTGGATGAGATGTTGTCGCAGCGCGATACCATCAATAGCCGTTTGCTGCGTATTATTGATGAAGCAACCAACAGCTGGGGCGTGAAGATCACCCGTATCGAAATTCGTGATGTGCGTCCGCCGCAAGAGCTGATTGCCTCAATGAATGCGCAGATGAAAGCCGAGCGGAACAAGCGTGCCGATATTCTGGAAGCGGAAGGCGTGCGTCAGGCCGAGATTTTACGCGCGGAAGGGGAAAAGCAATCGCAGATCCTTAAAGCTGAAGGTGAGCGGCAAGCGGCATTCTTGCAAGCTGAAGCCCGAGAGCGTGCGGCAGAAGCGGAAGCGCGGGCAACCAAAATGGTTTCGGATGCTATCGCTGACGGTAATGTGCAGGCCATCAACTACTTCGTGGCGCAAAAATACACCGAAGCATTGCAAGCCATTGGGCAGTCACAAAACGGCAAAGTGATCTTGATGCCATTGGAAGCCAGCAGCCTGATTGGCGCTGTCGGTGGCATTGCGGAGCTGCTCAAAACGAACAATCCAAATTCAGACCAAGGGAAGCAGGCATGATGCCGCTATTTTCCGGTTGGGCCGAGTGGCACTGGCTGGTATTCGGCCTACTGCTACTGGCTTGCGAGCTGTTAGGTACGGCTGGTTATCTACTATGGATTGGTGTCGCGGCGCTACTGGTATCGGCAATACTCTGGCTATGGCCGCTGGGATTTGTCGGGCAGTGGATCTTATTCGCCATCTTGGCACTGCTGGCTTCGCTGTTGTGGTGGCGTTGGCAGCACACCCGAGATAGACAAGATCAGGATCACACCTCGCTCAATCAACGGCGTAATACCTTGATTGGCCGACAAGCTACCCTCAGCGAAGCGACAGAAAACGGCGTGGGGCGTTTGAATCTGGGCGACACCACGTGGCGGGTACAAGTTGAGCAGGATTTGCCAGCAGGAACTGCCGTTGAAGTGGTGGACGTGCAAGGCATTACTTTGCTCGTGCGCCCGATAGACATTGGATAAATGAATAGTGAATATATTGCGCCATGCCCACGGGGCGTTTGTTGTGCCTTAGTGAATTTCACTGGCGTAAGCCCCGTGTCATGGCGTGTATAACATGCGTGTTCGGCCCCGACCTGATGTCGGGGCTCTTATTTTAGGGTTCTATGACCGGTTGATTGCGGTCAGTATGTGAGATTTCGGAAGTCGTTTATGGCACTTAAAGCAACAGTCTATAAAGCAAACATCAATATCGCTGATATGGATCGGCATTATTATCAGAGTGCCGATTTGGTGCTGGCACAACATCCTTCCGAAACCGAACAACGCATGATGGTTCGTCTACTGGCATGGGTTCGTCATGCTAATGAACGTTTGGTGTTCACTAAAGGTTTATGCGCCGATGATGAGCCGGAGATTTGGCTCAAAAACTATCATGATGGAATCGACCTGTGGATTGACGTCGGCGTGCCGGATGAAAAGCGGTTGAAAAAAGCCTCGCATCAATCTGAGCAGGTGGTGCTATACGCATACGGTGATCGCGCTGCCAAAGTGTGGTGGGAGCAAAACAGCAATAAAATCCGTCAATATTCTAATGTCCGCGTCTTTTTCATTTCCGATGAGCAAGTCAGCCGTTTAACTCAATTGGTTAACCGCACTATGAACCTGCAAGCCACATTGCAAGATGGCCTAGTTTGGTTGTCGGATGCAGTACATAACGCAGAAATTCAGCCTGAAATTTGGCAGTAATGGAAATCTTGGCGTGATATTAAGTCAGTATCCGGTATGAGGTAAGCACGATAACATCACGCCGTGATGGCGCACCGCCATCAGACCTTGTGCACATTGATTTTTGCTTAAAAGCCCACAGCAGATTGTGGGCTTTTTATTATCCGTAATTTTTCTGACATCTGTTATGCGCTTCTTGCTTGAGGCTTTAACCAACAGGATTAATACTCAAAGAGACTAAAACAACGTTTCTCTGAATAGCGAAAAACGCACAGCAATTATGAAGGTAAGTACTCTTCATATTCGCGATTAGCATGGATGCATAATAACGGATGGCGATTATTTATGGCCGAAGCAAAGGTGACTGCGCCGCAACACCTGTTCAGTGAAGAGCCTACGGCTGGACACTCTTTATTGCGAATTTTGCTGCATCAGCAGATGTTGCTGATTTTTTTCCTTTGCGTAGTGCTGTGCGGATTAATGTTAGCCGTGATCCGCACCACCGTCATAGAACAGCAGCGTAGCATCATGGCTGTCGATGCGCTGCGATTGGAAGACACCTTGCGCCCGTATTTATTACGCTACGATCTGATGGGCGTTGAAACCATTATGCGCCGCGTTTTGGCCGAGGGGCGGTATGCGGTAGTGCAACTGCATCTTGATAACAGCTCTCCCATAATTGTAATGCTGCCTCCGGTCTCAAAAGCGGCAAATACTCGGGAACATCCGATTCCACGCTGGTTATTGAGCTTACCTTTATTTGAACCACTGCTGATACAGCAGAGACTGAGTACAGCAGGGTTACCCGATGGGTACTTGACGTTACAAAGCGCGGCTATCCCGTCATATCACACGTTCTGGCGGTTGAGTCGCCATGTCTTCCCGGTGATTGCGGGGATATTCGTTATCGCTCTGGCGCTGCAAGCTGCGCTTTTACGTCGCCGCCTGCGCCCTTTGGCGGCATTAGAAGCGCGAGCGGAGCAGGTCGCTCATCGCCATTTCTCCGCCGATCCGCTCTCGCTCCCCGCTGAATCGGAACTGCGAGCATTAA
Source organism: Plesiomonas sp. ZOR0011 (assembly GCF_000800945.1). Classification (NCBI taxonomy): domain Bacteria; kingdom Pseudomonadati; phylum Pseudomonadota; class Gammaproteobacteria; order Enterobacterales; family Enterobacteriaceae; genus Plesiomonas; species Plesiomonas sp. ZOR0011. Next base: position 45,359 of record NZ_JRKB01000073.1, on the reverse strand, counting down.
CCCGTGCTTTTAACTTGATGGAAAGGGAGATTAGCCAAGCGTTTCAAGCGCAAAACGATACCGTGGCAGCATTACACCGCGAAGCCTATCAGGATGTAACCACGGGATTGGCAAATCGGCGTTGGTTTCGCCAGCAGATTGATGTGGCCGCCGCAGAAAATGTGCCGGGAACGCTGTTTTTATTGGAGCTGGCAGTATTGGGGCGCAGCTATCAGTTAACAGATCCCCATGTTGCCGATCAGCTGGCTCGCCGCTTGGCTGGGGCCGTGCGTGATGTATTTTCTGCCTATCCACACGCGCTATTGGCGCGCACCCGCTTAACGGAGTTAGCGCTCTGGTGTCCGGGCTTGGAGTTAGAGATGGAAGCGCAGCCATCGAAAAGTATCGGTCTTAAACTTTTAGCGGTGCTGAAACAGCAAATTATATCGAGCGATTTGGACGCGCAAATCCCCGTTTATCTGGGCGCTGCTATCAGCAACGGACATATCACCGCCAACAGTCTCTTAGCGACGGCAGATATGGCATTGCACCGCGCTCGTAGAGAAATGCCACCATTTTACTTATATACCGGGGATTATCAGCCTGTATTACAAGGTAAGCAGGCATGGCGACCGGCTATTTTAGCCGCATTGGCTGATCCTGCCGCGTTACATGTGGTGTTACAGCCGGTGCTAAGTGCAACAGGCTCGGTGTTACATCAAGAGGCGTTTGTTCGGTTAAAACTCGCTGGGCAATGGGTTAGCGCTGCAGATTGGCTACCGATGGCTGAAGCGCTCGGATTAGGCGCAGCCATCGATTTGGCCGTACTACGCCACATCATCCAGCAACCGTATGAGACGCCGGTGGCGGTAAATATCAGCAATATCAGTTTGCAGAGTGCTGATTTTATCAATGGGATCCAACATCTTGCGGCACAGCAGATACCGCACGGGTTACACGGAGTGATGTTGGAGATTGCTGAGTCAGGAATGCTCGCAATGCCAGTTGCGGCAGCACATTTGATACGCCTCTTAGAAGCTATGGGTTGGCGGTGGGGATTGGATCAAGTCGGACGCAGCAATGCCGGCACAGAATATCTGGCACGTTTTGCGCCTGAATATGTGAAATTGGATTATGGCTATAGCCATACGGCAGAAGAAGCGCCGGTCAGCAAAGTGATTTCGGCATTGTGCCGTTTAGTTCGCCAGCGTTCGGAGTGGGTGATAGCGACACGTATTGAAAATGATGCGCAGCGTCAGTATCTGATGTCGCTGGGGGTAAATGGCTTTCAAGGGTTTGGTGTACAGCCGATGGTGAATGAGGAAAACCATGGGGCATAAATAAAAAACCGCCTCCAGAGGAAGCGGTTTCTTTAATCTACAGACAAATAAGCTGTGTCTTGTTCGCGATTAGGCGCTTTCAATGCCCTGACGGCGCAGGTACTCATCGTAAGTACCGTTGAAGTCAACGATGCCCTCAGCGGTCAGCTCGATAATACGGGTAGCCAGTGAGGATACAAACTGACGGTCGTGGCTGACGAAGAACAGGGTGCCTTTGTAGTTTTCCAGTGCCAGGTTGAGTGACTCGATGGATTCCATATCCATGTGGTTAGTCGGCTCATCCATTACCAGAATGTTCGGCTTTTGCAGCATCAGCTTGGCAAACAGCATCCGGCCTTGCTCACCACCGGAAATCACGCGGACAGATTTCAGGATATCGTTTTGTGAGAACAGCATCCGGCCCAGCATACCACGCACTACTTGCTCATCATCGCCCGGCTTCTTCCACTGATCCAGCCAGTCATACAGGTTCAGATCGCAGTCAAACTCATCGGCATGATCTTGCGCGTAGTAACCGATGTTGGCGTTTTCGGACCACTTGATGATGCCTTGTTTTGGCGCCATGTTGCCTACCAACGTGTGCAGCAGGGTTGATTTACCGATACCGTTCTGACCGATAATCGCCACGCGCTCGCCGACTTCAACCATCAGGTTCAGCTTGGAGAACAGCAGCTCATCGTAACCTTGGGCCAGATTTTCAATTTCCAGCGCGTTACGGAACAGCGGTTTTTCCTGATCGAAACGGATGAACGGGTTCTGACGGCTAGAAGCTTTAACTTCTTCCAGCTTGATCTTGTCCATCTGACGAGCACGAGAGGTGGCTTGTTTCGCCTTAGACGCGTTAGCCGAGAAGCGGCTGACGAACGATTGCAGTTCGGCCAGTTGTGCTTTCTTCTTGGCATTATCGGCCAGCAGACGCTCACGGGCTTGGGTCGCGGCCATCATGTACTCGTCGTAGTTACCTGGGTACAGACGCAGCTCACCGTAGTCCAAATCGGCCATATGGGTGCAGACACTGTTCAGGAAGTGACGGTCGTGCGAAATGATGATCATGGTGCAGTTACGCTGATTCAGCACGTCTTCCAACCAGCGGATGGTGTTAATATCCAAGTTGTTGGTTGGTTCGTCGAGCAGCATGATGTCTGGCTCGGCAAACAGAACCTGTGCCAGCAACACACGCAGTTTCCAGCCCGGAGCAACCGCACTCATCAGACCGAAATGCTGCTCCAATGGAATGCCCACACCCAGCAGCAGTTCACCTGCACGCGCTTCAGCGGAGTAGCCATCCATCTCGGCAAATTGCACTTCCAGATCGGCCACTTTCATGCCGTCTTCTTCGCTCATTTCCGGCAAGCTATAGATGCGGTCACGCTCTTGCTTGATGGTCCACAGCTCTTTGTGGCCCATGATCACCGTATCAATGACGGTGTACTCTTCGTAGGCAAACTGATCCTGACCCAGCTTTGCCATCCGCTCATTAACGTCCAGACTCACGTTACCGGCGGTCTGCTCGAGCTCGCCGCTTAAAATTTTCATGAATGTGGATTTACCGCAACCGTTGGCTCCAATCAGACCGTAACGGTTACCTTCTCCGAATTTAACAGAGATATTTTCAAACAACGGCTTATCGCCGAATTGCATTGTGATATTGGCGGTGGAAAGCAAGGCAGTGTACCTGAAAGAAAAGAATGGAAAATAAATCAGCGCGCAGACTACATCCTGAACGGCTTTTGAGCAACCGAAAGGGCAAAAAATCCTATCAAAATGGTCTCTTTGCACCGTTATCGGTGGGCAAAACAGCATAAAAATGGCTTTAAGCGCCTACTTTAACTGTGCAGATATTACGTCGGCAGAGAAAAATCCCGTACACTAGCGCCTTCTTGATAAAGGACCAAACCATGACAGCAACACGTTATGACTGGGATATCTTTTGCACCGTGGTCGATAACTTCGGTGATATCGGGGTAACCCTGCGTCTGGCCCGCCAGCTGGCCCATGACTATCAGCAGCAGGTGCGGCTGTGGGTGGACGATTTACAGTCTACTGCGCGGATCTGCCCAGGGTTGGATGCAACACTCGCATCCCAAGTGTATGACGGCGTACACATTTGTCGCTGGGATAAGCCGTTTACCGCGCAAGTCACGCCGGCGCATCGGGTGATCGAAGCATTTGCTTGTGAATTGCCGCCAGAGTTTCGGCAGCAAATGAAAGCTTTGTCACCGGCACCGCTGTGGCTGAATCTGGAATACCTGAGTGCGGAAGAGTGGGTGGAAGGCTGTCATCGTCTGCCATCATGGCAGCCTGACGGGCTGACTAAATACTTTTTCTTCCCTGGCTTTACACCGGCAACCGGTGGCTTGCTGCGCGAGCAGGGGCTATTTGCTGCGCGTGACCAGTGGCGTGGCAGTGCTGAAGAGAGTGCATACTGGGCCGAATTGGGTATTCCTGTCGGTCAGCGTCAGCAAGAGATCTGGATCAGTCTGTTTACCTATGAAAATCCAGCGCTCTTTACGCTACTTGAGGCGTGGGAGCAATCGCCAGACCCGATTCGCTTGTGGGTGCCGCAAGGGCGCACGCTTGATTACATCGCGGCGCGTTATAGCCAAGTGCCGCCTAAAGCCGGTGATTGTTGGCAGCGCGGTAATCTGTCATTGCAAGTCTTGCCGTTTACCGACCAGCGCGGCTTTGATCGCTTGCTGTGGAGCTGCGATTTTAACTTCATTCGTGGGGAAGACTCGTTTGTCCGCGCGCAGTGGGCTGCGGTGCCAGTGATTTGGCATATCTACCCACAAGAAGAAGAGGCTCACATGGAAAAGCTGGATGCGTTTTTAGAACGCTATCTGGCGCGCTGGGATGAGGCCAGTGCTGACCTGATGCGCCGCTTTAGCCGTGGCTATAATCAGGGTAAAATCAGCGCCTCAGACTGGAATTCACTGTTCATTCAGCGTGAGTTGTTGAAAAAAAACGCGATTGAATGGGCAGATTTACTCGCTGAGACAGAAGATTTAGCCTGTCAGCTAGTGAATTTCTCCGAAAGCAGTTAGAATACTGCGCTTTTTAAAACTCTTGTTGAACACAGGATATACGAATGAAAGTTGCTCAGGAAATCCGTGCCGGTAACGTAGTAATGATTGGCGGCGAGCCAATGATCGTGCTGAAAACCGAATTTAACAAATCCGGTCGTAACGCAGCAGTATGTAAGATGAAACTGAAAGGTCTGCTGACCGGTGCCGGTACCGAAACCGTTTTCAAAGCAGATGAAAAAATGGAAGACATCATTCTGGATCGTAAAGAGTGCACCTACTCTTACTTTGCTGATCCAATGTATGTATTCATGGACAGCGAATACAACCAGTATGATATCGAGAAAGAAAACCTGGGCGACATGCTGAACTACATGGTAGACGGCATGGAAGACGTATGCCAGGTAACTTTCTTCAACGAGAAAGCGATCAGCGTAGAGCTGCCAACGACTATCGTTCGTGAAGTTGCTTACACCGAGCCATCCGCTCGTGGTGATACTTCTGGTAAAGTGATGAAGCCAGCTACCCTGAAAGGTACTGACTACACTCTGTCTGTTGCTGACTTCGTTCAGATCGGCGACATGATCGAGATCGACACTCGTACCAACGAATTCAAGCGCCGTATCAACAAGTAATGGTGCTGTCGCATACCGCTTGCGGATGCTGACACTGAATAAAAAAGAGAGCCAATCGGCTCTCTTTTTTTGTCTCTGGCATTTGGCCATCAGGCCAGCTTATTTCAGCTCAATGATATCCAGACGCTCGCCCACATTTACCGGCTGATAGTCTTCTTCCTCTTCCAATCCTACCGGTTGCAGTGGAATATCCTGACGGTCAAACGCGATATCACCGCCGTCAATTACTTCACTGCCGGATTTGATGGATTTGAAATCAAACAGCTTACTGTCACACATGTGTGATGGCACGATGTTCTGGGTTGCGCTGAACATGGTTTCAATGCGGCCAGGGTAACGCTTGTCCCAATCGCGCAGCATTTCTTTGATCACCTGACGCTGCAGGTTTGGCTGCGAACCACACAGGTTGCATGGAATGATTGGGAACTCACGAATTTCAGCGAAACGCTCGATATCTTTCTCGCGGCAGTAAGCCAGCGGGCGGATCACCACATGCTTACCATCATCGCTTACCAGTTTCGGTGGCATGCCTTTGAGTTTACCGCCGTAGAACATGTTCAGGAACATGGTCTCCAGAATGTCATCACGGTGGTGGCCAAGCGCAATCTTAGTTGCGCCCAACTCAGTGGCGGTACGGTACAAAATACCGCGGCGTAGACGTGAGCACAGAGAGCAGGTGGTTTTACCTTCTGGGATCTTGTCTTTTACGATGGAATAAGTGTCTTCTTGGACAATCTTATACTCGACACCAATGCTCTCCAGATATGCCGGCAGAATATCTTCCGGGAAACCTGGCTGCTTCTGATCCAAATTCACAGCCACCAGCTCAAAATTCACCGGTGCACTTTGCTGCAGGTTACGCAGGATATCCAGCAGGGTGTAGCTATCCTTACCGCCGGACAGGCACACCATGATGCGATCGCCTTCTTCAATCATGTTGAAGTCAGCAATGGCATTGCCGATTTCACGGCGCAGGCGCTTTTGCAGTTTATTGAAGTTGTACTGTTGTTTCTGGTTCAGTGGCTGAGTCATAGTCATCTATCGTATCGAACTGTATGTAATCGGCGGTGTGGTGGGGGATGTCAAAGACAATCGCTACCGTGCCGTCGGTTATCGGGTCTATCTGGTTGCGCTCAAAACACGCCAATAAAACGCACCAATAAAGCGTGCCGCGTATGGTACGGTTTTCTGCGGCGAATACCAATGCGTTTTCCTGCGCTCTGGTAGAAAACGTGTGGAAAAATCGCCGAATACGCATCTACACTCAGCGTATATCCCGCAGACACCAAGCATGATGGCGAGATGTCGGGCAAGTGACTAGGCATTCGTTATGCCTTCAACTGCGCCTATTGTTGAGCATGCTGTAACGCACGAAGTTGCGTATTATATTCGTCGCCGATAGGCTAAGCATAGCGATAAAGTGACCTGATGAGATGAGCGAACAGCAAAGACAGTAGAAAGACCAAGCAAGACAAGAATCAGAACAAATAATCACAAATAAGGATACGAAACGATGAATCGAATTGTGATGGCGCTACTGGTAGCGCTGGGCTTGGCGGCCGGTGGTTGGCTAGCCGGTTATGGGGTAGAGAAAAGTCGCGCACCAGTACGCACGGTAACCGTGAAAGGATTGGCAGAGCAGGATGTAAAGGCTGATCTGGCGTTATGGCCGATTCGCTTTGTGCGTGCGGGGAATGATTTGGCGCAGGTGCGTGATGAGATCCAGCGCGATGACACGGCCGTGACGGCTTTTTTGCAGAAAAATGGCTTAGCGGATGCAGTATCCTTCCGTGGCATGGATGTGACTGACCGCAATGCACAGCAGTATGGCGATGGCAATGTGCCGTTTCGCTTCATCATTACCCGCACCATCATGCTGCGTACTCAAGATGTCGCCAAAATAGATGAGGCGTACAAGCAAAGTAGCCAGCTGGTGGACAGTGGGGTGATCTTAAGTAACGAAGGCGTGGGATCGGGTAATCCAGTTTATCTGTATAACGGGCTGACCACGTTGAAGCCGGCCATGATTGCGGAAGCGACCAAAAATGCCCGTGAGGCAGCGCAGCAGTTTGCCCATGATTCACAAAGTCGTCTGGGGCGTATTTTGGTAGCCGATCAAGGGGTTTTCCAGATTTTACCTCGTGATAATGCGCCGATGCTGCAAGAAGATCAGCAAATCGACAAAACCATTCGCGTTGTCACGACCATTAAATATCAGTTAGTGGATTAATGCTCACTTCAGTAAAAGCTGAAAGCTACGCGCAAAAAAAAGCCCGCAGTTTCTGCGGGCGATGGTGTCATTCTTTTCCGTGAAAACTGTTCAGGGCAGCCACTCCGTTGGCTTTGGCTGCTTCGATTGCAGCCCATTCAAGTAACTCTTCACGAGTCATGGCTTACTCCTGAAATAACGGTGTACCCAAATCAGGTACGCCACGACTATACCGCAGGAACGTGACAGCAACTAGACAGTGCGTAGAATCTGCAATGAGCCCCGTTATCCCCTTGAAGAACCGCAAACCCGCATCAGAGCAGGGATTGGCGCGGCATGCAGTAGAGCCTGTACGGGTGGCTCTCGTATGCTGTTATGGCTTTTTGCATTCAAAACGGCGCGTGTAATAACAATTGGCACTATCAAGTTGTTGCGTAGCAGTATTGAAATGTTTTGTGCTTTTAGTAGGCTAATGACGATCAGAAAAGGCTGCTTAGCAGCCTTTTTTACAGGCATATATTTTTTAAACACACAACGTGGAGGACATCTATGGTTGATCTTAACCATGCACTTATTAGGGAACGCAGAGCATTAAAATTGTCGTTAGCAGGCACCATCGTGATGTCAGGCTTTGGCATTGGTTATGGTTTGCTGGTTGGCTCCAACGCCATTTTTATGGATGGCTTGTTCTCCTTGCTCAGCATGGGCATGACTGGGTTGGGCTTATTGACCGCTTATCTGGTTTCCCGTCCCGATGATCACCGTTTTCAGTATGGATATGCGCACCTTGAGCCGTTGATCAATGTGGTCAATGGAGGCGTGATCTTACTGACCTGTATTTTTGCATTTGTAAATGCAATCTCTTCTATCCGCCAAGGTGGCCATGTCATCAATCTAGACAGTGCGCTGTTGTATGCACTGGTCTCGACTATATTTTGTTTTGGTGTTTACAGCGTTGAATTGCGTGTCGCACGCTCGGTAAACTCCGAACTGGTACGCGTGGATGCGAAAGAGTGGCTAGTGGATGGCATTTTAAGCTGCACGATTTTGCTGGGTTTTGCGCTGGCTAAAGTGTTAGAAGGCACCAGCTTGGCGTGGGTCAACGTGTATATTGACTCGGTCATGGTTGCCGCATTGGCGCTGGTGGCGATGTTTATCCCGATTAGCGTACTGCGCCGTAATCTCAGTGAAGTATTATTAGTTGCGCCGCGTAGCCCGCTTTCGGCGCATTTGGATGAAACCCTGTCGCGGATCGCCAATCGTCACGGATTTATCGAATATTCCAGCCATCTGGCCAAAATAGGCCGGCGCTACGAGGTGGAAGTGAACATCTTAGTGCCCCGCGATGGCGACTGGGGGATCCACCGTCAGGATCATATCCGCAAAGAGTTGTGGGATGAGCTGGGTGAGGAGCTGGGCAATGACCCTTGGCTGTCACTTTGTTTTACCAGTGAATCACGCTGGTTATAACCGCACGCCAATAAAAAACCGCCGACAGATGTGTCGGCGGTTATCTTTAAGGGATAGCTAAGGGATAGTGATCGTTAAGGCATATACAATTACAGGTATAGCTAAACTTGGCAGTTAACAAACTCGGAGCTAAAAGGCGCTTGAGGCTATTTGGCTAAACTGTCTGTAATTGGGCAAACAAACCCGTCTGGTTTCACCGCCAACAAATCACACGTTAAGCGATCAATCACATGCTCTGCGGTATTACCGATGAACGCGGCTGAAATACCGGTACGGCCAATGGTGCCTAAAATAACTAACTCAGCATCAATCTTGTCGGCAACATCTGGGATCACTTCCTCGGGGAGCCCTTCCACCACATGGGTACATTCGGCGCTGATATGGTATTGCTGGCGCAGTGTCTTCATGCCTAACAAGTGGTGTCCGCGAATTGCGTCGTTGTAGGCTTTCGGATCAAACTCAGGAATATCAATCGAGATATTCACTGGGGTAGACGGGTACGAGTTCACCAAATGCACTTCGCCGGGTTGCAGCGCCACGCTTAAACTTTGCGCTTCGCAAATCAGCTTTTCGTTCAGGCTCTGGTGATACTCTTCATCACTCGAGAGGTTCACCGCTACTAACAGCTTGCTGTATTCACGCCACTCATTGTTTTTCACCATCAGCACTGGGCACGGACACTTACGCAGCAAGTGCCAATCGGTTGGGGTAAAGATCAGCGATTCTAGACCATCATGCTGGTGCGTGGCTTTGATCAGCAGATCGTGCCCGCCTTGAATGACTTCGCGAATAATCGCTTCAAAAGGGCGGTTGTGCCATACCACTTTGATATGAATCGGCACGTTGGTATCGGTGTAATCTTTGAGTAAGTCACGTACCCAATTGATCCGCTGCCCAACCACGCCATCACGCATCGCTTGGCGTTCGTCAGCAGACAGCATCGAAGTCATTTCATAGGAAAAGTCATAAATGGATAAAAAGGCGGTAATTTCCGCGCCTTCTTCTTGCTGGGCGAGGTATAAAGCTCGGCTCAGTGCCGGTTGCGCTTCCTGATTAGGATCGATGGCGACCAGAATGTTGCGGTATTTAATCATAGATACCTCCCACACAGATGTTATCTGTCGCTACAAAACAATAACTAAAGCGTAATGTATAGATACCAGAAGAGACAGCTGGAGGGGGAGATACGGGTCAAGAATTTGATCATCCTTGACCCAGATAGAACAAAGTGTGAGCTTAGGCTTGTTTATTATTACCGGCGAGCACCGATAAAGCATCAATGTCATTGATGGTGATGTACTTACCTTTCACCGCCAGAATGTTGCTCTTCTGGAAGCGGCCCAGCAGACGGCTGATGGTTTCGACAGTCAATCCCAGATAATTGCCGATATCACCACGGGTCATAGTCAGGCGAAATTCGCGTGGTGAGAAGCCGCGCGCCGCAAAACGACGTGACAGGTTATAGATAAACGCCGCCAAACGCTCTTCCGCGTTTTTCTTAGACAGCAGCAGGATCATATCCTGATCGCCTTTGATTTCGCTGCTCATCAGACGCATCATCTGCTGACGCAGTTTAGGCATCTTGCCTGACAGGTCATCGAGGATCTCGAACGGAATTTCGCACACCATCGAGGTTTCCAGCGCCTGAGCAAAGCTTGGATGCGCCATGTTATTGATGGCGTCAAAGCCCACCAGATCGCCGGCCAGATGGAAGGCGGTGATCTGCTCATCACCTTGTTCGGTGATGGTGTAGCTTTTGATCGTGCCGGAGCGGATCGCGTACAGGGATTTAAGCTCATCACCTGCTTTGAACAGCGCCTGACCTTTTTGAATCGGTTTCTTGCGTTCAATAATGTTATCGAGCTGATCCAGTTCGCTTTCATTCAGCGTGAAAGGAATACATAACTGACTGATGCTGCAGTCCTGACAGTGGATGGCACAGCCACCGGATTGAATGCGTCGTATCGTCTTTTTCTCTGGGATCATAACGTATAACACTACCTGACATTGATATGGGTCAATTTTACCATGTTTAAGCGCAGAATTGTTAACTATGTCAACTGCTGAATAGCGATATACGCAGTTTGTGCGCCATATAACAAAAGTAGCACGGCAGATGTGCGTTTAAATAGTATCCCTGAGAGAAAATTTCGCAGCTGAGACGCAGCTTGTCCGACCACTAACATGGCCGGTAAGGTGCCCAGACCAAAGCCCAACATGATGACCGCGCCAGACAGCGCACTGCCGGATGCGGATGCCCACGTGAGAGTGGAGTACACCAATCCGCACGGCAACCAACCCCAGACAAAGCCAAGGGGCAACGCCATAAACGGATTTTTCAGTGGGATCATCGCTTGAGCCAGTGGTTTAACGCGTTTCCACACATGTTGGCCGAGAGCTTCAAAACGCTGTAGCCCAAACCACCATTGTCCCATGTACAGACCAAGCGCAATCATCATCACGGCGGCTAGCAAGCGTAAAACCAGCAATAAGGTTTTGCCGGCGGTGAGATCGGCCAGTGAGGCAAAGAGCCCGCCGAGCAGTAAGCCTGCTAAAGAATAAGCCAAAATACGGCCGACATTGTACAGCAGCAGATAGCCCGTTTTACGCCAGAGCGAGTTTTGATCCGGTAGAGCAAAGGTCAAGGCGGCGGCTACGCCTCCGCACATGCCCAAGCAGTGGCCTGCGCCAGCTAAGCCGACCAATACCGCTCCGGTGGCACTCAAGGTGATCATGCTAATGGCCCCTGATCTGGGTTTTTGCTTTGTGTTTTGCTATCTGGCTTGTTAGCTGCTGCCGGACGCGCAGCGCTAGGCTGCTCATCTTCCTCAAACAAAATTTGCATCCCTTGGCGATTTAAATCTTCAAATTGCTCAGATTTCACCGCCCACAGAAACACCAGTACTGCCACCAGCACGAACAACATGGCAATCGGAACCAGTACATAAATAATGTCCATCTTGCGCTACCTCATTAAACGCAACGAGTTAAGCACCACAATCAGCGAGCTGGCCGACATGCCGATAGCGGCCAAATACGGGGGCAGCATGCCGCTGATCGCCAGGGGTAAAATCACCAAGTTGTAGCCGAGTGACCACGCCAAGTTTTCACGGATAATTCGGCGAGTTCGGCGTGCCAAATGCAGCGCCTGCGGTAAACGATCCAGTTTATCGGACAGCAATACCATGTCAGCAGCGTTTTTTGCCAAGTCGGTTCCACTTCCCATTGCCACCGATAAGTGCGCACCGGCTAAGACTGGCGCATCGTTCACGCCATCGCCGACCATCATCACGATCTCACCTTGTTGCTGACGTTGTTGTAGGTAATCGAGCTTGTCTTGTGGCGATAATCCTTTATGCCAATCGGCCAGCGGCAATTGTGCAGCAATGTAATCGGCGGCGCCGGAGCGATCGCCTGTGAGAAGCGAAAGTTGAATGCCGCGCTGATTTAAGTGGGTGAGGCTAGCCAGAGCATCGTCACGTAATGGGTCTTGTAGCCAGAAGCAGGCTAGCAGCTGTGTTTCGTTTGCCAGATAGACCGGCAAAATTCCCGCCGGCACGTCGCTAGGCTGGCGGTGAGCCTGCTCAGTGGCAGTAACGATTGTGTTGGCCAACGCTGCGCAAGCAAAATCATAGTGTCCGATACGATAAACCGTGCCGTTAATACGGGCGCGGATACCATTACCGGTAACGATTTCTGCTTGTTCGGCGCTGTACGCGAGCGGTGAGCCGGAGTTCACCGAGACATCACTGAGATGCTGAAACACCCGCGCTATCGGATGGGCACTGTGCGCTTCCAGTGCAGCGGCCAGAGCCAGTACGTCGGCACTTGAGCGTTGTGCTGTTAGCACATCAGTACGCACCAGTGACATGCGTCCTTCGGTGATGGTGCCGGTTTTATCCAGTACGATCCGATTGACCTGACATAAGGTCTCTAGCGCATGCCCTTTACGGACTAACAGCCCCATTTGGCTTAGGCGCGAGATGACGCATGTAACGGCTGTCGGCGTAGCTAGGGCTAATGCACACGGGCAGGTAGCCACCAATACGGAAAGCGTCACCCAGAACGCTTTTTCGGGCTCATACAGGTGCCAGCCGAACCATGTCATGGCGGCAATCAGCAGCAAGGCCCACACAAAGTAACGGGCAATCCGATCGGCAATCAGCACAATGGCCGGTTTGGTCTGCAGCGCTTGATCTTGCAGGCGTAAAATGGATGCTAGCAGGCTGTCGGCACCGGTATGGGTGACTTGCGCCGTTAAGCTGCCTTCGCCGTTAACGGTACCTGCGTACACCGGATCGTGTTTTTGTTTAGTGACCGGTAAGTATTCACCGGTCAGCATGGATTCGTTGACGTCACTGATTCCATCGGTAATACAAGAATCGGCCGGGACTCGCTCGCCGGGGCGGATAATAATGCGATCGCCCGGGCGGAGGCTTTTGGCTGCCACTTGTTCGCCGTTTTCCCGTGTGGCGATGCTGGGCACCAATTTAAGCAAATTGCTGGTGGCCTCAGTGGCTAAGCGCCGCACGCGCATCTCCAGAAAACGCCCCAGTAACAAGAAAAAGGCAAACATGCTGATGGATTCAAAGTACACCTCGCCTTGATTGGTGATAGTGGCGTAAGCACTGGCAATGTAGGCACCAATTAAGGCAAAAGAGACCGGAACATCCATATTCAGTGTGCGTGCCTTGAGGCTGCGCCAAGCACTGTAATAGAAGGGCAGGGAAGCGTAGAGGATCACCGGCGTCGACATGATGAGGCTAACCCAGCGAAAATACCAACGCTGGGTCGCATCCAAATCACTGAACATTTCAAGATACAGGGCAACGGCGACCATCATCACCTGCATACTGGCTAAACCGGCGATTCCCAGTTTACGCAGGTAACTGTTCATTTCGCGCCGGTATTGCTGCTCTTGGCTAGCAACTTCAAATGGCGCGGCTTGGTAACCTAAGCGGCGCAGGCGCGCCAGTAATTCGCTGAGGCGCACTTGCGCCGGATCCCAACGCAGCAATGCGCGCTGTGCGGTGGCATTGACCTGAATACTGAGCACGCCATCGCTTTGGCCAAGGTGCTTTTCAATCAGCCATGCGCAGGCTGCACACGTCACGCCATCAAGCGATAGGCTGATTTCATTTCGAGTTTCATTGCCTTGGTTATTTTGGTGCACGAATTCGGCTTGTACTTCAGGCAAGTCGTAGTGTTGCAGATTTTTCAGCTCGTCCGGAACCAACTCGCTTCGTGATGCAGGCGTTGTACGGTACTGGTAATAGGATGTCAGTCCGCTGTCGACAATGGTCTGAGCGACGGCTTGGCAGCCGGGACAGCACATAGCGCGCGGCTCATTGAACAGAATAACCTCATAGCGGCTACCGGGTGGAACCGGCTCCCCGCAGTGATAGCAGGCATGAACAGCATCCATAATATACAACTTCCATTATTAACGGTGCCCGGAGAAGGAAAATAGCGCGCTAGATGGCAATGTGATGGACTCTTGTAGCCGCCAGCGCGAGTCGAACGGCTCGATACTCACTTGCCACTTGCCGGTGATCGCCGATGGCAGATCAAAGCGGTACACCCCATGGTAATCGGCGTTGATCATCAGATTGAAATCATGATCTTGCAAGGTCGGGTGATAGAAATAGATCTTAAGAGCAGGGAAGGCGGGGAGATCACCTTTTTTCAGGGTTAAGCGCGCTTGCTCGCCGACAATCAGCAAATCGCCTTGGATATGCAGTTGTTCAGCCAATTGCAAACGGCTGATATCTTCGTTGATGGCTTTGCCTTTGTTGTAATAATCATCTACCACCAGACTGTCACGGTGGGTAATGGCCAATTTTAGGGTGTAAAAACTGGCTGCAACCGCGGCAAGGGGGAGCAGGATCAGAAACCAAGGCCAGAACTGCTTATACCAGACCTGTTGTGTCATTGTGTTTATCCGTCCCTGTGAGTTTTTCGTCCAAATTGCTTCATGCACATTAACGCACGCAAGTTGGTTCCTGTTGAGACGGTTGCCGGACGTACAGCAGTGCTGCGTCGTCCGGCAATCGTGTTTTCATTGTGTTACGTCTAGCTATGTTTGCGTTTAGCGATGTTTTAGCGGGTAACGGTTAATCAATGCGCGGCTTTTGCCGGTTCATTGGTTGCCATACCGGTTTGTCCGCCGTTATTTTGGCTCAAGCTAAACACATAAGCAGCCAATAGATGGACTTTATCGTCACCCAGAATGGATTGCCATGCTGGCATCTGTCCATTACGGCCATATTTCACCGTTTCTTCGACATTGGCACGGGTTCCGCCGTACAGCCAAATCTGGTCAGTCAGGTTTGGCGCACCGACAGCAGGGTTACCTTTACCATCCGGACCATGACAGGCGGCACACAGAACAAAACGTTTTTTGCCGGCTTCCGCTTCCCGTGGGTCGACCTTACGGCCGGACAAACTTAAGGCGTAGCTGACGACTTCACGAACGCCATCTGGGCCTAAGGTGTCTTTCCACGCTGGCATTGCACCGATACGACCATGCAAAATGGTGGTTTTGATCACTTCCGGCTCACCGCCGTACAGCCAATCATTGTCGGTCAGATTCGGGAAGCCTTTTTGTCCGCGCGCATCTGACCCGTGGCACAGGGCGCAGTTTTGTAAGAATAACGCTTTCCCAACTTTCATGGCGTTCGGATCATTTGCCACTTCGGTCAACGGACGGAAGGTTGTGCCATCAGCCTGATAAGCCAGCTTTTTAAAGGTTTCACCGAAGGTTTTGTCGGCTTGAGCCTTTTCTTGGTCGTATTGCACGTATTGGCCAGAGGCCTTGGCTTTTTCGACCGCGGCATTCGACTCTTGCAACGACAACACGCTCTGGTTAGCGCTGTGCCAGCCGAGCAAGTTACCCCATGCACCTAAGCCTGGATACAGCACCAGATAGCCTAACGCAAACACGATGGTCATCCAGAACATGTAGCGCCACCACTTTGGTAGCGGGTTGTTGATTTCTTTAATGCCGTCGTAGCTGTGGCCCATGTCAGAGCCTTCATCGACGCCCATTTTATCTTTTGTACACCACCACAACAGTACGCCGCAGCCAAAGATCGTGGCCAGCGTGATGATGGTGATCCAAAGTGTCCAGAAAAGACTCATGCTTGCTTACTCCCTGCAGGCGTCTGTGATTCCTGTGGTGGTGTCTGCTCGTCGGCAAAAACCAGATTGGCGGCTTCGTCAAAACGGGCCTTCTGTTTTTTGCTGTAAGCCCAGACGATGATGCCAAGGAAGCTGACAAAGACCACCACAGTGTAGATGCTGTGAATGACTCCGAAATCCATCTGCATACTCCTTATTTCATCGCCAGACCGAGGGACTGCAGATAGGCAATCAGCGCATCCATTTCGGTTTTGCCTTTTACATCCGCGCCGGCAGAGGCAATTTGCGCTTCGGTGTAAGGAACCCCGAAATTATCGCGAAACAGTGCCAGCTTCTTACCGGTGAGCTCACCGGTCAGCACATTTTCTTCCAACCATGGGAAGGCGGGCATGTTGGACTCCGGTACAACGGAACGCGGGTCTAACAGGTGCTCACGGTGCCAAGTATCGGAGTAACGGCCACCAACGCGCGCCAGATCCGGGCCCGTACGCTTAGAGCCCCACAAGAAGGGGTGCTCCCAGACCGATTCACCGGCCACAGAGTAGTGGCCGTAACGCTCGGTTTCGGCGCGCAGCGGACGCACCATCTGGCTATGGCAGGTGTGGCAACCTTCGCGAATATAAATATCGCGCCCTTCCATCTGTAAGGCGGTGTAAGGCTTGAGGTTGGAGACCGGTTGAGTGGTCTCTTTCTGGAACATCAGCGGCACAATCTCTACCAGCCCGCCGAGGCTGATCGCAACCACGATCAGGATCGCTAACAGGCCGATATTTTTTTCCACGATCTCGTGGCGGTTGTTCTGACTGCTCATTGTTATTCTTCCCTGTCAGGCTGGTTCACCGGCAGCTTTGTTCACTGGATCGAGTTCCGTGCTGCTATCCGTAATGGTTTTATAGGTGTTATAGGCCATCACAAACATGCCGGTGATGATGAATAAGCCGCCGACAAACCGGATGAAATAGAACGGATAAGATGCCTGTAACGCTTCCACAAATGAGTAGGTCAGGGTGCCATCGGCATTGACAGCACGCCACATCAGCCCTTGCATGACACCGGAGATCCACATCGACACGATGTACAACACCGTACCAATGGTCGCTAGCCAGAAGTGCACGTTGATAAGACGGGTACTGTACATCTTCTCGCGGTGGAATAAGGCTGGGATCAGGTGATACAGCGAGCCGATAGTGACCAACGCCACCCAGCCCAGCGCACCAGAGTGCACGTGGCCGACTGTCCAATCGGTGTAGTGGGACAGGGCGTTGACGGTTTTGATCGCCATCATCGGGCCTTCGAAGGTCGACATCCCGTAGAAGGAGAGGGATACCACCAAAAAGCGCAGTATCGGATCATCACGCAGCTTATGCCAAGCACCAGACAGGGTCATGATGCCGTTGATCATACCGCCCCAAGAAGGCACGAACAGGATCACGGACATCACCATACCGAGGGTTTGCGTCCAGTCAGGCAGCGCGGTGTAGTGCAAATGGTGCGGACCGGCCCAGATATACAAGGAGATCAGCGCCCAGAAGTGCACGATGGAGAGACGGTATGAATACACCGGACGGCCCGCTTGTTTCGGTACGAAATAGTACATCATGCCGAGGAAACCGGCGGTCAGCAGGAAGCCTACAGCGTTGTGCCCGTACCACCACTGTACCATCGCATCGACTGCACCGGAGTACAGGGAATAGGATTTGGTCAGGGTCAGTGGGATCGCCATACTGTTAACAATGTGCAACACGGCCACGGTGATGATAAAGGCACCGAAGAACCAGTTGGCAACATAGATATGGGAGACTTTACGTTTGGCAATGGTGCCAAAAAAGCAGATAGCATAGGCCACCCACACAATGGCAATCAGGATATCAATCGGCCATTCCAGCTCGGCGTACTCTTTGGACGTGGTAAATCCCATCGGCAGCGAGATCGCTGCGCACAGGATCACTAACTGCCAGCCCCAGAACACAAATTGCGCTAATTTGGGCGCAAACAGAGCGGTTTGCGATGTTCGTTGGACAACATAAAACGATGTTGCCATCAACGCCGAGGTACCAAAGGCGAAGATGACCGCATTGGTATGTAACGGACGTAAGTGGCTATAAGTCAGCCACGGTGTTTCGAAGTTAAGCTGAGGCCAAATAAGTTGCGCAGCAATCAGAACACCTACAGACATGCCCACAATGCCCCAGACCAAGGTCATGATGGCGAATTGGCGCACGACTGTATAGTTGTAAGTTTGCTCAAGCGTATTCATCTGTTGGGTCATGATGACGTGCTTCCGCTGTTGTCACTATCAACTACACTAATGTATCCCTGTGCAGGAACATCTCTGTTTTGCCGCGTCCGGAAGAGAGGCTCTGTCCGGTTTTTTTGCTACTTACTGTAAACGCGGCATTTTCCGTTTCCGATTCTACTTGAGTCATGCATGAAGTGCAGCAAAAAAAGCACACATTTGTTACGGTGAGATAACAAATTTGTGGGTGTCGTAACGGTGTATGAGGTTGTAAGGCACTTATAGTGCTAAGCGCTTATATAGCTTGTGTGATTCAGCTCGTGTGGTTGAGTGGCTAAATAGCGCTGCCACCGCCGGCGCTGCTAGCTAAGTGTGCGGGTTAATCTACTTAGCACACTGAGGTGCGATCAATACGGGTGTTATGACACGCGCTAACTCGCTGGCTTTTATCACTGACAATAGCGATATCAGCGAAATAATTAGCATCAACATCGATAACCAAAGCACCATAAATCAGTACAATAGAGCGAGAGTTGAGAGCGCATCAGTAGCAATCGCATCAGCGCCAATTTAGTTACGTGCGTTATGCGTAATGACGTGAACATTCAGTAATAGCAATAAAGGAGTAAATGTGGCTGCCGAGAAACTCACCCGTGCACGGTTAATCCAGCTGATTGTGGTGTTAATTATCTTTCTGGCGTTAGTGGCGTGGCGGACGTGGTCATTTTATGAAACCCGCGCACAACAACAAACCGATATGACGAACGGCAGTGCTCCATCAGCCAGTACGCTGTGCAATTTAAATCAGCAGATCTGCGCATTGGAAAGTAAAGCTGGCGCTGCGGTAACCTTGGAATTATCGCCGCTGCCGCCACAGGCCGAAAGTGAGTTGCAGTTACGTGTATCTGACTTACCGGCTACGGTAGTACCGCAAGGTACGGTTGAAGGGCGCGATATGTATATGGGCGTGATCCCGCTGGTATTTACTCGCCAAGGCGATGATTGGATTGCCTCTTTCCAAGTGGGCTCTTGCACCAGTGACAAGATGGTATGGCTGGTGAATGTGGTAGCCGCAGGCGAGAGCTATCCGGTGTTATTTGATGTTGCCAAATAGAGAAGTATGCGCGTGATTGCATTACGGTAATACAATCACTCGCACATCTTGAAAGTTAGTGCGTAAAAGGGAATTAAGCAGTGCAATAACACAACGCGAGGCATCAGCAGTTCCTCCGTGATATCCCGTTAGGATCGAGGAAAGATCCAGCAAGGAGTTAGCGATGAGCGATGGAAATAAGGCGATATTGCCGGTTAGCATTCGGGTTAGGGGTTATCATCTGGATGCCTATCAGCATGTGAATAATGCGCGGTATCTGGAGTTTTTGGAGGAAGCGCGTTGGCATTGGTTGGAAACCAGCGGTGATTTAGCTTGGTATATGCAGCGTGGTGTTGGCTTTGTGATTGCGAATATCAATATTAATTATCGCAAGCCGGCGCTGCTCAATCAGCATTTGAGCGTCGATTGTCATCTGGAGCGTCTGGGGGAGCGCAGTGGGGTGTTACAACAACGCATTGTATGTGTCGAAAGTGGCGATCTGATTGCCGATGCGGCGATCACCTTTGTCTGCGTGGATATGAAAACGCAAAAGGTGTTGGCCCTAGAGGGTGATTTACGTGAGCGTTTGGAGCAAGGCTTCGCCCGTGGTTGTGGGGCAACGACCTGATCTATAACTTAAACTAAGCAGTTTAATCGCGCCGGATTTAGTCGCAGAGGCTTAGCAACAGCCAAGCAATAGCCAATAACAGTAATACCAAGAAACAGTAGTTTAGCGGCTGTGTCTGAGCAGGAATGCTATCTGAAGCCGCAGTTTGATGTCGTGATGATTCAAACTGTGGCTTTTAAAACTGTCTTTAAGACCGTACTTTGAAGCAATAGCTCCGCAAGTCGTAGGTTTACGCGACCAGTGCCTGATTTAAAAAGGCATGTTTGCGTTGCTCAAAGCGGCTGACTAAGTCGTTGACGGCATCTTGCTGATACGGGATCAGACCGCTGGCGACCATGCGCTTGCGTCCCATGCCCACTTCTTTACCATTTTCGGTAAAGACAAACTCCAGCGTTACATTGCCGCGTTTCCCTTCGATATCCATACTGGCATTGCTCAAGCGTACGCTTGGGCGCGCCAGCTCCAGTGATGACATCTCCAGTGACATGCTTTCATAAATCACCAATGGGCGCGTTGGATGGATCATGTGCTGGGTTTGTTCCATCAGCGGAACCATGATATGTGGGAAATTCATACCAGAAAATGCCACATAACTGCGGATCACTTGCTCGGTGATGTGGCTATCAAAGGTCGTCTCCCCAGATGTGGCTACATTGAGGTAGTTTTTACCGCTGTCATCGGTTACACACCACAGCTGCTGATCTTCGCTATTGAGGCTAAGAGTCACACCATCAGAAACCATGCCCGCAAAATCAAAATGCATGTGTTGGCTCAGGCCGATTTTGCTCATGATCAGGGCAAACAGCAGGTCACCCGGTACACAAAAGCGCTTGGCATCGGGATCGTGGATGGGATTGAAGTCGCCGGCGATGCGTTTGGCAAAGTGACTGGCCTGCTCGCGGCTGAAGTGAAAGCTGTCTGCGGCTGATTGGTAATACGGCTGAAGGAACATGGCATCAGATCTTCTGATTAATAACATGACAGCAGTGTAGCTAAATTTTCGTGGTCAAATGGTCTAGCCAGTTAAGTGATCGGAGGTGTGGCCTGTTACTGGCTAACGCAGTTGTGCGGTGATGAGCGAATTACGAGTGCTTGAGCGGCAGAGATGTGTGAGGAGAAACGAATGAGAAATGGGAAAATAAAGAGGACATCAGATGCATTATCTGTGTCCTCTGATTGTATGGTTTTTTAGGCGGTATGTTTAATCGATATTTATCAATTTTATCAACGGATAGCACGCCCTTGTGGCTACGCTAAACCACATAACACCTGAATAATTAAGCCATTAGCAAAATACGCGCGACCACTTCAGGAGTGATGTCTTTATGCTCACCCAGCGCCGTCATGTGGTGACGTTTGAGTGAGGCAACCACTTTTTCCGCAGCATCTTTGGCATTGATACCGTAGTCGGCCAGATGCGTTTTTACGCGCATCATTTCAAAAAACTCGCGGGTTTTCTCGATGGCTTTGTTGATGCGATGCTCGTCTTTACCATCACGCAAGCCCCAGATGCGTTCGGCATATTGCAGCAGTTTTTGCTTTTTCTGCTCGCGCTGTACATCCAGCAATACAGGTAAAACGATAGCCAAGGTTTGCGCATGATCCAAACCGTACGCAGCGGTGAGCTCGTGGCCAATCGCGTGAGTTGACCAGTCTTGCGGCACGCCCACACCAATCAAACCGTTTAGTGCCATAGTGGCACTCCACATGATGTTGGCGCGGATGTCGTAATCTGTTGGGGTGGCCAGCGCGCGTGGGCCTTCTTCCAGCAAGGTCAGCAACAGACCTTCGGCAAAACGATCTTGCACTTTGGCATTGACCGGATAGGTCAGGTATTGCTCCAGAATATGGATAAACGCATCGACCACGCCGTTACTGATTTGCCGCTCTGGCAAGGTATAGGTTTTGGTTGGGTCAAGTACCGCGTGTTGTGGATAGACGCGTGGGCTGGCGAAAGCCAGTTTACTGTGATCGGATTTACGGCTGATCACGGCAAAGGAGTTAGTTTCTGAACCGGTGGCTGGCAGGGTCAGAATGCAGCTCAGCGGCAGTGCGTGCTCAACCGGTGCTTGTTTGCTCAGGATGTCCCACGGATCATCGCCGGTAAAGCAGGCGGCAGCGGCAATGAATTTAGTGCCATCCACCACAGATCCACCACCAACAGCCAGCAGGTAGTCAATTTGATGCTCTTTAACGGCCGCGACAGCTTGCATCAAGGTTTCGTAAGACGGATTCGGCTCGATGCCACCGAATTCAAAGAATGTGTGTTTGTGCAGGGCTTGGCGTACTTCATCCAGCGTGCCAAAGCGGATCACGCTGCCACCACCATAAGTGATCAGGATCCGCGCATCGGCCGGAATACGTTCGGCCAGCCGGGCAATTTGCTGCTGACCGAACAAGACTTCGGTCGGGTTATAAAAAACAAAAGACTCCATGAGATCAGCTCCTTAAATGTCTACATGCTGCCGGGGAGACCTGCTATCAGATGTGCTCCAGCCTAATCCAAAATGGCTACCGGTGATGTTTTTATTGATTGCCGGTTGTAATGAAAGATTATCTGTCTATCTAAGTAAAGTGGCGACATTATTTTGCTGGTTTTTTGTCTTTGGCGGTATTTTGCAATAGACGTGGCAGTTATGACGTTTTAGACACTGTTTTGTTTTGCTGGCTGACAAGGTTTACGTTACATATTTGTGGGCATCATCGACGTAAGGTATCGACAGTATTATGCAAAATTATTTTTCCAGCCCGTTTGAGGGTAAATCGCTCCAAGAACAAATTACCAATAAGAACATTATTGCAGGTCGACATAGCTATTATTCTGGTTATTACCATGGTCACAGTTTTGATGACTGTGCGCGCTACCTAAGTCCTGAGAGGGATGATGTCGATAAGCTGCGCATCGGCAATTTCTGCTCTATCGGATCTGGGGCGGTATTTATGATGGCGGGCAACCAAGGGCACCGGACTGATTGGGTATCAACGTTTCCTTTTTTCTATATGGATAACCCGCTGTTTGCCGCGGCGCAAGATGGCTTTGTGCGCGCAGGAGACACCGAAATTGGGCATGACGTGTGGATTGGTACCGAGGCGATGATCATGCCGGGGGTTAAAGTCGGCAATGGCGCGGTGATTGCTAGCCGAGCTTTGGTGACCAAGGATGTCGCTCCGTATGAGATTGTCGGTGGGCATCCGGCCAAGCATATCCGTTTTCGTTTTGACGAGGCGGCCATTGCGCAGTTGCAGGAGATACAGTGGTGGCTGTGGCCGGATGAAGTGATTGCGCCAGCGGTATCGCGACTGTGTGCCGGTGACGTAGCCGGTTTATATGCTTACTGGTGTGAGCAGGTGCGAAGTGGTGCAATTGCAGCTGCAAACTGACGGATCTGTGTTTCTAATGCGGCGCGATGTTTTTCCAACTCCTTCAGACGGTTGACGTTGGCTCCGGAGGGATGCGGAAAACCGGATAAAATTTGTGAGGCATCCACCCAGCCTTCGCTGGCCAGTTGCTGTAAAACCTCTTCGACAGCTTTGCCTAGCGGGATGAGTAAGACGTGATCTTTGTGCTGCAACTGGCCAAACTCGTGCGCAAAGGTGTGGCGTGCGTAGTTCATCAGTAGCGGCGTCTTACCAAGTTTGGGCGTATGGCCGGTGTAGTTGGTGCCTTTGACAAAAACGGGATAGGGGATCAGTGATACTGTGTGTAACCAATGATCTTGTTCATCAAATAAGGCGGCGCAGCTGGCCAGACCTAACGCTTGGTTTAGGTGCAGGCTGTCGAGCATGTTGATGACATTGGTGCGCATGCTGCCACTAAAACGAGCGGCCACTTTGCATTCGTATTGAATGGTGGCCAGTGGCTTTGCGGCTACCAGCCCACGATGCGCGGTGACAAAGGCTTGTGACATCTGCTGAAAGCCGGGCGTTATCCCGACGATAAAGACGCGAGCTTGTGAGTTGGCGTATTCGTTGTGTGGCGCGTAGTAAATCTCCAACGTGCCGGATTTCTCTAGCAGAAAATCGGGGATCAGTAGATCGTCGCGGGTATAGCTCGGTTTATCTGGCAGTGCGGCGATACGAGTTTGGTAATCGGCAAGTGTCTTGTGCATTCGAGTTCGGTTTCTATTGAGGTCAGTCGAGAGTGTTTGCTCATTATCCATTGCTCATAATCCATTGCCCATTATCCATTGCGACTAGCTCATTGCGCACGGCAAGGCGTCATTGCTGTCATGCTTAGTTTTGGGAGCGTAGGCCTGATGGCAGGGCGCAAACATAATGTTATTATCACGTTATGGTAAACCATCACTCTTGTATAACGCTATTTTAGAACGGTATGTCTGTTGAACCATTACTTGAGCCTGTGCACCAGTTTTTACAGGCGGTGACGCCCGATAGCTGGATTATTGAGGCGAGAAAGCCCGAAAACCTGTCGGTGATTTTACGCGATCATCTGTTGTGCGAACTAAAAGCGGCGCAAAGTGCGCTGTTTTTGATTCGTCGCTATGCCGTGGAGCCAGAAAGTGCCGCGATGCTCAATGCGTGGCTGCAGCCTTATGAGGATCTGGCGTATCGCCGATTAGGCTCTGTGGATACTCTTCGTGGGAAAAGTGCGGCATCGAAACAGGTGATTGTGCGTGCAGATTGCCGTTATGGTGCGGATCTGGTGGATAAGATGGTGCTGCTAATCAAAGAAGAGCTGCATCATTTTTATCAGGTGCTAGAGATCATGGCGCAAAAGCAGATCTCCTATGAGCCGCTGCCCGCGAGTCGGTATGCGAAGAGTATGATGCGTCATGTGCAGCACTTTGAGCCGGATGCGTTGGTCGATAAGCTGATTATCGGCGCGTTTATTGAGGCGCGTTCGTGTGAACGCTTTGCTAAATTGGCGCCTTATTTGGATGAGGAGTTAGGCCGTTTTTATCTGTCGCTGTTGCGCTCGGAGGCGCGTCACTATCAAGATTATCTGTCATTAGCGCAGGCCGTGGCAGGGCAGGATATCAGTGCGCGTATCGCTTACTTTGCAGCAGTGGAAGCGGAGCTGATTACCTCACCGGATCCGGAGTTTAAATTCCACAGTGGTGTGCCTGCTTGGCACTAAATAGCGAATCAGCGCAGCGGTAGTGTGAGGTTGATGCTGGGTCGCGCTGAGTGCGTTATACGGTATCAACACCACGAGTTGTTCTTTTTTGCCATAACTATGTGATGAGCCCGAGGTAGGCTGCTTGGCCGCTAAATATGGGCAGCTTGCTTTGGTTTGCGCTGTAACCGCGTATCGTGCTTTTCCTGCTTTTCCTGCTTTTCCTGCTTTTCCTGCTTTTCCTGCTTTTCCCTCTTGTAGCTCTTATCGCTCTGTTATGGGCTTTTGCTTTTATCCCTCGCTTGTTTAAGATTTTTGCTTTTCACGCTGAGCGTATTGCGTTGATGCAACAGATGTCACGCGTGATGGCCATCACGAAATTTTGCCAGTTGTTGCGGTGTGGGACATTTGTCCGCCTTGGGTGTGTAATATCAGACCTTCGCGACATTTTGCGCTGCGCAGGCTGTTAGCTGGGTGGACTACGGTCCTGTCTTTACCTGCAGAGGAAACTTTATAGTGTTCAGCATGAAAAAGAGCTTATATCCGGACGATTGGCTGGCGATTGTCGAGCTGATCAGCAATGAGCCGGCGCTGTATGAACTGGTAAAACATTGTCCGTTGGACGTGATGCGGCGTTGGCGGTTACTGCAGGTAACTCGTGGAACACTGATTTGTCGTCAGCATGAACCTTGTCGCCATTTTCACCTGATTTTACAAGGCCGGGTGGATGTGTTCTTGGAAACGGACGATGGGCGACGTTATCAGCAGGCCAATTACGGCAAAGGCGACATGTTGGGCGAGTTAGAGATTTTTGAGCAGCGCCCTTACATCTGCTCGGTTGAAGCGACAGAAGATACGCGCTTATTGCGCTTATCACGTGATGATTTTAGCCAGTGGCTAGCACTCGATAATCACTTTAATCAGAGCATGTTACGTACGTTTAGCCAGCAATATTATCGCTTATCGCAAAAAGCGGGGGCCGATAACTTATATACGCTGCATCAGCGGGTGGCGCTGGCGTTGTGGGAGCACTTTGAGGCCCACGGTAGCCCTTGCGCGATGCTGGATAAGCAGCAGTTGAGCCATGAGTTTGCGGCGGCGCCGCGCAGTATTAACCGGATCCTGCATGAGCTGAAAGAGCAGCAAATTATTGCGGTGGATGATGAACAAATTCGATTGCTGGATGCGCCACGTTTACGTGCGCAAGCCGGTATGTAAGCCGAATTGTCTTCTGTGAAGCATCGGCGTTGACCCATGTTGCCTTGAGCATCTGCGCGAATGGCATAGTCATGACCATAGTAATGGCGCGGTAGTGAGCCTAGGCAACAAAGTGAGGTACCCATGATGGAGTTGCAACCACACATTCGTTTAAGCCGAGCGATGACTGGCGCGCGTTACGCGTTGCTGCCGGGCGATCCGCAGCGTGTTGAGCATGTCGCCCGCTTTTTGGATGACGTACAGCCACTGGCCTATAACCGCGAGTTTCGCTCTTTGCGTGGCTGGTATCAGGGCATTGAGGTGTTGGTATTGTCGACCGGCATTGGTGGCCCGTCAGCGGCAATAGCCATCGAAGAGTTGCAGCGCATTGGCGTTACTACCTTGATTCGTATTGGCAGTTGCGGGGCATTACAAGCACCGATGCAGCTTGGTGATCTGGTGATTGCGACAGGCGCGGTACGGGATGAGGGCACGTCACAGATTTATGTACCATCAGGCTATCCGGCATGTGCTGACACCGGTTTAGTGCATTGCTTACAAACGCAAGCGCAGCGTTTGCAGTTCCCGACCCACAGTGGCTATGTGCGTAGTCATGATAGCTTTTATACCGACCACGAAGCTGAATTAACTGCTAAATGGGCTGCTTATGGCATTTTGGCTGCGGACATGGAAACGGCGCCGTTGATGGTCATTGGCGCACTGCGTGGCATGCGCACCGCTTCGGTATTGAATGTGGTGGTGACGAGCAGCGGAGAGTTAGAGCAGGGGATTAATGCCTACCAAGAGGCAGACTCTTGCGGACATCTGGGTGAGGCGCGCGAGATTGAATTGGCCTTGGCCGCTATCTATCAAGATTATAATAAGGAGAATGTGTGATGGATTTTTTCAGTATTAACAATGTGATGGTGAATATTCCGTTGGGTGAAGGCGGTTATGCACTGTCGTGGATTGAAGCTATCGGCACCATTTTTGGTTTGCTGTGTATCTGGTTTGCCAGCAAAGAGAAGATCATTAACTATCTGTTTGGTCTCATCAATGTGACGTTGTTTGCCGCCATTTTCTTTCAAATTCAGCTGTATGCAAGTTTGCTGCTACAGGTGTTTTTCTTTGTCGCCAACGTGTATGGCTGGTATGCGTGGAGCCGACAAACCGCCGACAACGAAGCAGCACTGCAAATCCGCTGGTTGTCGCGCAGTAAAGCCCTGACGCTGACCGGTGTGTGCGTGGTGGCGATTATTCTGATGAGCCAGTTTATCGATCCGGTGTTTGCCTTTTTGACCACCGTCGCCATTGACCTGATGCAGGGAATGGGGCTGGCCGTGACGATGCCTGAGCTGCAACCGGATGCCTTCCCATTGTGGGATTCGGCGATGTTAGTGCTGTCGATTGCGGCGATGATTTTGATGACCCGTAAGTATGTAGAAAACTGGCTGCTGTGGATTGTCATCGACCTGATCAGTGTAGTGATTTATGCCGTTCAGGGCGTGTATGCGATGTCGCTGGAGTATATTTTGCTGACCGCGGTTGCGGTGATGGGCTCGGTGACGTGGATCCGTAGTGCGGAGCGTCATGGTTCGCGCCCATTGGCATCGGAATCGCTGTAATTGCGCATTTAGATACCCACTCATGCCCATTGCATGCGTGATGGAATGAAAAAAACACCGGCATTCGCCGGTGTTTTTGTTGGTGCAGGCGGCTAACAGCGCGAGTTCTTGTTACAGCTCTTCTTTCGGCACTGAGATAAACTCATCATCCATGTAGCCTGTGGTGCGCCACGTATGGAGGGTACCGTTGTCATCCAGTACGGCAAAGCCGGTGGTATTGGCGAGGGCTTGGCGCACTTTGCCAATATTTTTTAGTGCCGGTTTATCTTGTGGCGTGAGCGCACTGAGGGTTTGATCTTGGTTGAGCGACAGCAGTGAACCGTTGGAGATGATTTGGGTTTGACTGTTTTGCATGTTTTCGGCGAAGAATTTCGCGTAATTGTCGTAATCTGCATCTGTCATTGTCATCAGGACAGACACTTGCCCACTACCTTGAGTTAAGTACAGGTAAGATTGTAAGAACAACTCGGTACTTTGGAGCTGCGGGATCACAGTGCCGTTATAACTGCGCAGCTCTAACGGCGCATCGCCACAAAAATAAATGCTTTCATTACGGTCATACAACATCACGTGTTGTTGATTAGGCAGCGGTATAATTTTTTGGATCTGGCTGAAGTTATTACAATTTTCAAAGAAGCGCTCTGAAGCACTCTCTGACTCATCAATATTCACCACCTCGCCATCGGCCGTCAGTGCCAGCAAATCGGTCCAGCCGATATCGGGTTCGGTGTACACGCCTACCGATTGTACTTGCTGCACCTGATCTAGCTGCTTGTATGCGCGAGGCTTAGGATCGCTAGCGGTCGGCTGCTGCCAGTACATCAACGTGCCGTCAGTTAATAACGCGGCATTGGTGCGGTGGCCGGCATAAAACTCGCTGATATTGGCAGCCCATTGCGGTAATGCGTATCGCGGTTGTGTTTCTGCGCGGTTCGAAATCACCAATACGGTATCATCAAAGGTTTCGGCCAGAATTTGGTCGCCATAGGCGCGAATGCGCTTATATGTCCGATTGCTCAGCTTGGGCGCTAAGTCAGATTCGCATTTGGTGTAACCCCACACGTGCGTGGCACCTTGCTTATCTAGCGCGATAAAGCAGCCATATGAGGTAGTAATGCTTTGAATATCGGTCAGGCTGTTGGCCTGTCCGACGTCGCTGTCCTTTTCTTGTGGTGGGGCCCAGCTGACAACGCTACCGTCATTTTTGAGTACGGCTATCATGCTAAAAGCACTGGCAAAACCGTACATCCGGCGGGTGGTAAGGACTTCTTTTACCTCGGTTAGGCGTGGCTCTAATTCCGCAGGCGCTTGTGTTTCACCCCAAGTGACTAAGCGATCATCTTCGGTCAGAGCAAAAAAACCGAGCTGTTCGAGCATGCCATGCAAGCCACCATTAAAGGGCAGCACGCTTTTAATATTGTGCAGTGCCTGAACTTGCGGGCTGCTATTGGCGCCTTGAAAGCTAAAGCCCCAAGTGATCAGGCTACCGTCATTTTTGATGGCCGCAAATGCGCCATCATTGGCGTAGAGCGCTTTCACGTTAGGAACTTTTTCGGCCAGATAATTTCTATCATCCGCATTAATGGCTTTTTCTATCTGGAATAGCTCATTGCTAACCGATGATGCGTCGTCTGACGTCGGTGATTCTAACGCGATATGACTGCTCGCAACGCTATCACCATCGATTTGGCTAAATACGATCGCCGCGCCAATCCACACCACGACTAATCCAATAATGATGGTGCGTTTATGTGGCTGGGGGGCGGCATCGGCAATTTTATCGTTGTGATTTGCACTTGCGGCAATCATTTCGCCGTGAACGGTGCAGCCTTGGGCGATAAGCAGCTCAGTGAGTGTGGGGTAAATATCCGGATCGGTATGGATAAGTACCTGGCTGTCATCATGCAAGGTCAAATTCAGTTTGCGGTGGTCTTCTGATAATTGCAGTGAGCGGATGTCCGCACGCGCAATGGCAATAGGCCCCGTATTGAGGATTAACGCACTGTAGATTAACTTACCGGCACACAAGCCTAAAAATCCGGCTACCGGACCTAGCCCTAAGCCGAAAGTTAAAAATACAATCATGATCACCGCACCAGCACCGAACAGGAATTTGGCCAATGCGTTGTATTGGATTGTGGAATATTCCAATCGATCGTCAAAGAGCTGGTAATAGAATTCTGTCGTATCCGGGCTAATTCCCGTGGGGGGCGTGTATTTGCATGACCACTCAATCAAATTTTTATCGGTAGGCGTATCCGGTGTCATGCTGGTGGTAGAGCTGTCCATAATAATCTGTTCCGTTTTGGATGCCGGATGCTGCCGAAGAGCCATAATGCCTTGATGTGTAGCGAGTGATTGTCATTCCAGTGACTTTCCCCGCGATGCTTTAGGCATTATTTCGTCACAGCAAAAGAAATCGTGTGCACTGGCGTGTGCTTAACACGCATTTCCCGATCCCGAGCGTGAATAACCTGAAGTTTTAAAATTTTGTTCGACATAATCGTAAGTGCAGCGATGTGGGTCAAACTTCTAATGCACTTTTTTTCATAACTGTGCGGTAGGTTAAGTTACGCTTAGTCAGTAATCTGGCATTTTAAGGTAAGGAAAGTCAGATATCTGGCGTTATTTGAAAATGCGGGGATGAGCCATCAAAAGATAAGCGCAGAAAAGAGAAGCACAGAATAGTAACGATAAAAAAGAGAGCACGAGAGGGAAGTACAACACAGTAAGAGCAATAAAACCCTTTACACTGATGAGTGTAGGTGATCCGCGATGGGCAGCGGATCACCTATGTGCTTGAATGAGGATGCGGTAAATTATCTGAATTAATATTGCGAGTTAATGATCACCTCTTCGCCCATGGCGCCGGCTTGCGGCAGTGGCTGGTAAGTGGAGTTAGATGCTCTCAGTAAACGGATCCCTCGCGCATTAGTCGCAATGGCGGCTTTGATATCGCCGTCAGAATCGCCGTAATAGATTTTGATGTCTTTGGCTTTCATCCAGCTGATTTTGGTATTTTGGCCTGGTTTGTCACCGGCAAAAATAACTGGATTTAACGCGTTATCAGGGATCGCAAAATCTTTTTGCAGCGTTTTGGTCACGGTTTCGGTTTTAGTTTGATCGCGACCGGTGATGAAATAAATATGATCACCACGTTTTAAGTGCATCGCAATTAAGTCATGTCCCACTTTCTTCGGAATGCTGAATTCATCCCAGCCGTTATTCATTTTTTCCCAGAATTGTGGGTTTTTCAGGTAAGCATAGCTATCAGGGGAGAACATTTGCTTACCGCGATAAAAGCCAGGGCTAGAAAACAGCACGGTATCATCAATATCAAAACCCACCGCCATCGGCGCTTTGCCTTTGAGACTGTGCTCGATTTGTTCTACGGAGACCCAATGAATGGGTTTTTCTTGCGCCAGCTCGGCCACGGTGACACCGCTGTAGAGCGGTGCGGTGGTGGCGGTTTCAGCGGCGTGTACGGCAGTATTTAGCGAGAAGCTCAGCGCCAATGCGCTGGCAAGTAATGTCAATTTACGCATTTTTATTGTTATATCCCTTTATCGGTAAGATGGTTTTAAAAAGCAGGGGCATGATAGGGATATGTATGACGACAAAGTGTGATGTTGCGCAGGTTGTTACAGAGTGAAATATTTTCAGGGAAAGTGCTGCTGATTGCGGGGGTGGATGGTGTAAACGAAGAAAAACAACCTGTATTTAGGCTAGGTGAGGTTGGAATGTGGCAAATAAAAATCCCCCGCCTGAGCAGGGGATGACGAGGTCTATTCGCTCTCGGTACCCATGACAAGCACCGATGATGAGCCGAGGATCTTACGCGGCCAGATTTTTAGCGACGAAGTTCCAGTTTACCAGCGCCCAGAAACCATTCAGGTAGTTAGGACGTACGTTGCGGTAATCGATGTAGTAAGCGTGCTCCCACACGTCCACAGTCAGCAGTGGAGTGTGACCTTCAGTCAGTGGGCAGCCAGCGTTAGAGGTGTTCACGATTGCCAGAGAGCCGTCAGCTTTCTTCACCAGCCAAGTCCAGCCAGAGCCGAAGTTCTTCACTGCTGCGTCGTTGAACTGAGTTTTGAACGCGTCAAAAGAGCCGAATGCTTGGTTGATTGCATCAGCCAGTGCGCCGGTAGGCTCGCCACCCGCTTGTGGTGCCAGGCAGTTCCAGTAGAAAGTGTGGTTCCAGACTTGAGCGGCGTTGTTAAAGATCGGGCCGGAAGAGGTTTTAACGATATCTTCCAGAGACTTGCCTTCGAACTCAGTGCCAGGAACCAGATTGTTCAGGTTAACCACGTAGGTGTTGTGATGCTTACCGTAGTGATACTCCAGCGTTTCAGCTGACAGGTGTGGTTCCAGTGCATTTTTTGCATATGGCAGTGCAGGTAATTCAAAAGACATTGCCGTTATCTCCGTTATTGTTGGGTCTTTGCCCGGTTTAATTGCTTCCTCTAATCATCCTATTGGCGATGATTGGACACAGCTTGCTGTTGTTGAACTGTTATGGTTTGGGATTTTAGCAAGTTTTTTCTATATTAAAAGGCTGCAGACTAAATTTCTGTGTATCATCTGCTGTTATCCGGACGATACGCCGGTTTTATGCACAATGTACTGCCAGAGAGCGCTGCAGCTGGATGCATAGTGAGTTCAGCAGAATAAATATGCATCTTGTTGATATATCAGTGTGTTATTGCGGTGTACAGCAGATGTTTGTTCCAAAACCACACAAAATATGTGATTTTTTATTTTGCCGCAGAGTCGGTAGAATCAAGCCAACAGAACACCAATGCGGAAGTGAGCATCATGGAAACTATTGAAAAGATTAAGCAACAACTGGCTGAAAACCCAATCATTTTGTACATGAAAGGCTCGCCAAAATTACCGAGCTGTGGTTTTTCTGCCCAAGCCGTGCAAGCGCTGATGGCTTGTGGTGAGCGTTTTGCTTACGTTGATATCCTGCAAAACCCAGATATTCGTGCTGAATTGCCAAAATTTGCTAACTGGCCAACTTTCCCACAGCTGTGGGTTGAAGGCGAGTTGGTTGGCGGTTGCGACATCATGCTGGAGATGGCGCAAAAGGGCGAACTGCAAGCGTTGATTAAAGAAACCGCAGCGAAGTACAAAGACGACAGCGCAGAATAAAAACGCCTGTATGTCGTGCTGAGCACGCTTTTTATGGAAACGGTGCCTTACAAGGTGCCGTTTTTTTCTGTTTTGCGGCAAACGTTTGCAATTTGCCGCTGAATCGAGTAGTATCTGATTCTCGATGCTTGTGTGTTGCTGATATTGAGTGTCGGTGGATGTTTTCTCTGTAACATCCTGAAACACGGTAAGGTGTAATGAGCGATCTATCGCGAGTTTTGTGTCTTACTGGGTATCGAGATATTCCTTTCGCATCCTTTATTCCTATCACACCGTTTTACAAGCAGGATCCGGATTTATCCACTCGGTAACCCCGAGGGTTAAGTCACGTTATTGCCTTATATTGTTGTTGCTAAGGATCCGCATGTTCTCCCAGATAAAGCAAAGTATTGCCGGGTTGCAAATTCTGTTTGTCGCCTTCGGTGCTATGGTGCTCGTTCCTCTGTTGACGGGATTGAACCCTTCAATGGCCCTGTTGGGCGCCGGCGTGGGAACACTGTTATTTCAGTTATCAACGCGTAATCAAGTGCCGATCTTTCTGGGATCGAGTTTTGCCTTTATTGCCCCGATTATCTATGCCACCCAAACCTGGGGTGTGCCATCCACTATGTTTGGCCTGTGCATGGCCGGCCTGATGTACTTCCTGTTTGCTGGCATTATCCGCTCCAAAGGGGTGGGCTTTGTGCACCGTTTGTTGCCGCCAGTAGTGATTGGGCCTGTGATCATGGTTATCGGTCTATCAGTGGCGCAAGTGGCCTGTAACATGGCGATGGGCCGCGTGAACGGTGAGCAGATCATCCCGTTGGATACTGCACTGGCGCTGGCTGGCGTATCGCTGGCGACCACGCTGGTCACCGCCGTCTTTTGTAAAGGCTGGCTGCGCTTACTGCCGATTTTATCCGGTGTCGTGGTGGGGTATTCCGTAGCATCATTCTCTGGCATGGTAGATTTCACCGGTCTGCAATCCGCGGCATGGTTGGCGGTGCCAACCTTTATTACGCCGGAAGTGAACTGGGCGGCGGCGCTCTTCATGTTACCGGTGGCGATTGCGCCTTGTATCGAGCATATCGGTGGCGTCATGGCGATTGGTGGCGTAACCGGTAAGGATTACACCAAGACCCCGGGCTTGCACCGCACGCTGTTTGGTGATGGTTTGGGCGTATGTTTTGCTGGTCTGATTGGTGGCCCACCAGTGACCACATATGCGGAAGTGACTGGTGCGGTGATGATCACCCGTAACTTCAATGTGCGCACCATGACGTGGGCGGCGATTTTTGCCATCATCTTGGCATTCTTCGGTAAGTTCAATGCGCTGCTGACCTCAATCCCGATGCCTGTGATGGGCGGGATCATGCTGCTGCTGTTCGGCTCTATCGCGGCAATTGGTTTGAAAACGCTGGTTGATGCGAAAGTGGATTTAGGCGCTTCCCGCAATATTGCCATCGTGGCGATTACCTTGACGATCGGTATTGGCTCGCTGGAGCTGAAAATCGGCAGCTTTGCGCTGGCTGGTGTAGGTCTGGCATCGCTGGTGGCGGTGTTACTGAACCTGATTTTACCGCATCAAGTGAATACCGAAGGCTCGGACAACTCCTCTATTGAGGAAGTGAAGTAAGCTGATGGCATAAATCAAAACGAGTCAGATAAAAAGCCGCCCATGAGGCGGTTTTTTATTGTGTGGTTTTTATTGTGTATGGTGAGCGATTTGTCTGGCGGTTAACGGCACTTGGCGGTAGATGACATATACTTTTAACGGTGATGTTATCGACAGGAGGGGAAAATGTTAGCGCAACATCAAGCCATGATTGATAAATTCAGCGCCGCGTATGCCGAACTGACTGCCGAGAAAATCGCGCATTTCCCTGATTTGTATGCCGATGATGTGGTGTTTATGGACCCAGTACAGCAAATCTACAGCGTACAAGATTTGCAGGTCTATTTTTTTCGCATCATTGAGCAAACCTATTATCACCGCGTAAAAGTTATTCGTGCCTTTAGCAGTGATAATGATCTGTTTATCCTCTGGGAGCTCAGTTACGCCCATGCCAATTTGGAGCAAGGGGATGATATTTCCGTGGAAGGAGCTTCACACTTGCGCTGGGAAGGCGAACGGATCATTTTTCAGCGTAACTACTATGACATGGGAGCCATGTTGTATGAGCATATCCCGCTGATCAGCCGTGTAGTGCATTATATGAAGGGGAAAATTGCCGGTTTTAACCGTAATGACTGACGGATTTAGACCTCAATGTTAGCTATGATTTTGTGATTAATCGTTACATAATCCAGTGAAAAGCTTTTGATTGCTGCGGATAACCTCATCTAGTATAACGCGCATGCTTCGGGCATCGGGCGAGTCAGATCGGTGCTGAATCGGCGAGAAAATGATAAACAGTATTTGTGGTTGCAGAGGTATCAGTGAGTCACTGGGCTGTATTTAAACGAACAACGGTAAATTTGTGGATGGCCGTTCGGCACGACATTGCGGCATTGGCCGTGTTGCTGAATGGGTTGCTGATTTTTAAAACCATCTATGGCATGTCGGTCAATCTGCTGGATATTTTCCATATCCATGCCTTCTCTGGTTTGAATTTGTCATTATTGGCAAATGCCCCGCTGTTTATGTTGGGGGTATTCCTCGTCCTGAACTCGTTAGGTTTGCTATTTCGGGCCAAACTTGCGTGGGCTATTAGTATTATTCTGCTATTGATCACGCTGATCTACACTATCCATTTTTATCCTTATTTAAAATTCAGTATCGGATTTTGTATTTTTTCTATTCTGGTGCTGGTTTTACTGCGTAAAGATTTTTCCCATAGCAGTGCTACTGCCGGTAGTATTTTTGCCTTCATCAGTTTTGCGACTTTGTTGTTTTACTCAACCTATGGCTCGCTGTATTTAGGGGAAGGATTTAACCCTAAAATTCATAGTCTGATGACGGCATTTTATTTCTCGATAGAGACCATGACCACGGTGGGTTACGGGGATATCGTGCCGGTATCTGAGGCGGCGCGATTGTTTACCATCTCGGTCATCATTTCTGGCATTACCGTATTTGCGACATCCATGACTTCTATTTTCGGCCCGCTGATCAGCGGAGGGCTGAACCGACTAGTGAAAGGGAACAAGCATACTATGAATCGTAAAGATCACTTTATTGTCTGCGGACATTCCATTTTGGCTATCAATACTATTTTGCAGCTCAAGCAACGTGGTCAAAATGTTACCGTTATCACTAATTTGTCGGAAGATGAAGCCAATCAACTGGAACAGCGTTTAGGTGGTAAGTTCGATATTATCTCTGGTGACAGTAATGACAGCGCTGTGCTGAAAAAAGCCGGTATCGATAGCTGCCGAGCGATTTTGGCCTTGAGCGATAATGATGCCGATAATGCGTTTGTGGTCTTGTCAGCCAAAGATTTGAGCAAAGATGTCAAAACTGTATTGGCGGTCAGTGACAGCAAAAACCTGAATAAGATTAAGAAAGTTCAGCCAGATATCATTTTGTCGCCGCAATTATTTGGTAGCGAGATTCTAGCTCGGATCTTAAACGGTGAAGAAATCGACAATAATATGTTGGTTTCGATGCTACTCAACTCTGGACACGGTATCTTTACTGATAAAGACAGCGACAAAAACAGTGACGATAGTGCTACCAGCAGTGATTCATCTGACAAAAAGTAATACGGATACTTTTACTGTTTGCGTAAGAAAACGGCCAACAACAATGTTGGCCGTTTTTTTGTACGGGATCTCGAAGGTGGTTTGCTCACGGCGAGTGCCGCGCAGAAAATCTGCGGATAACTTGGCTTCTTTATTCGCTTAGTGAGATGTCAGTAAGATATTCACTTAGGCCAAAGTGATGTTCTGTTTAATTCGGCAGCTGCACGCCAATACATAACCTTGCTCGATCTCTGCTTGCGTCAGTCCACTTTGGCTGGTGGAGTCGACCTCGCCTTCGATAATTTGCACTTTGCATGAGCCGCAAACACCGGCGCGACAAGCGGCAAATACTGGTAGATTATGCAGCTCCATGGCGGCAAGCAGTGACGTACCCACTGGCACATCGATGTCACGCAAGGCATGGCGAATATGCATACGCACCGCGTTAGGGGCGGCGGCTTGTTCATTAAAAGAACAGGCGTTTTCGTTATCTGTATGAGTGATCGTTTCACTGGCAGTTGCAGTGAAAAAGGCTTCTTGATGGATCTGCTCCGCCGGTACACCTAACGTCTTAGCCAGTTGTACCGCGCTTTGCATGTAGCCCTCAGGGCCACAAGTCATCACAATTCGCTCACGGATATCCGGCACCAGCATTTCCAAGGTAGCTTGATTTAGCCGTGAGCGCAGCTCATCAGGCCAATACGGCTGACGGGCAAGCAGATGAACCGTGAGTTCCTGTGGAAAGCGGGCGGCCAGTTGCTGCCAATGGTCGGCGAAAATCAGATCTTCAACATCACTGGCGTGATACAGCAGCGTGATGTGCGTCTGTGGCCGAAACGCTAACAGCCAGCGCGCCATTGACATCAGCGGCGTGATCCCGCAACCGGCTCCCAGCATCAGATAGTGTGCATTGTCAGGGTGCGATGCACAGGTAAACTCACCTTGGGCATCACTGAGCCACAGCGTATCTCCGACGTTCACTTCTTCGGTAAGCCATGTCGAGCCTTGCCCGTTTGCAATACGGCGCACGGTAATACTTAAATTGGTGGAAACATCAGGCGAAGAAGACAAGGTGTATGCGCGAACGGTATGACTTTCATGGCCAATACGCACCAGCGCATATTGACCGGGCTGATAGGCATAAGGCGTTGCTGGTTGAAGGCTAAGAGTCCAGACATCACGGGTTTCTTGATGGATATCCAGCACCTGCATTGGATGGTGGCACAGATCCTGTACTGCGGCGCTGAAATCGGCAGCGGATGTATTATGGGTGTTCGAGGCGGTAGGGGCGCGAGTTTCAGTCAACGTCATGGGACTAATTCCGGCAAAATGAACAAAAGAGATGATAAAGGCCGCAGAGCGGCCTTTGTGAGGCGTTGGCGAAAAAGCCGAGAGATAAGCCGTTATTCCAGCCTGTGCGCACGGTTATCAGGCGGTTGGCAGCATCTCGGCTAAGTCAGCTTCCACGGTGGTGATTGGGCGCATGCCAAACTTTTCGTTCAAAATGGCGAGCAAATTGTCGGTTAAGAACGCTGGCGCGGTTGGGCCGGTATAGATATTTTTCACTCCGAGCGCCAGCAGAGTCAGCAAGATCACAATGGCTTTTTGCTCGAACCATGACAGCACCAACGTCAATGGCAGATCGTTCACGCCACAGCCCAGCTTCTCAGCCAAACGCACGGCCAGCATGATGGCGGAGTAGGCATCGTTACATTGACCGACATCCAGCAAGCGCGGCAGCGCGCCGATGGTGCCGAAATCCAAGGTGTTGAAGCGATATTTACCGCATGCCAGCGTCATGATCAGGCAATCTTGCGGTACGGCGCGGGCAAAATCGGTGTAGTAATGGCGCTCACCGCGGCTACCATCACAGCCCCCCACCAAGAAAACATGACGCAGTTGCTTGGCGGCGACCATATCGATCACGGTATCGGCTGCACCGAGCAGGGTTTCCCGACCAAAGCCCACGGTGATCAGCTGTTCGATTTCGGTATGCAGGAAGCCTGGCATGGCTTGCGCTTGCGCGATCACGGCAGAGAAATCTTCGCCTTCCAAATGCTGTACACCTGGCCAGCCGACAATGCTGCGAGTCCAGATGCGGTCAGCATAGTTACCCACATTCGGATCGATAATGCAGTTGGAGGTCATGATGATAGGGCCAGGGAAGCGT
The DNA here is from genome assembly GCF_000800945.1 of Plesiomonas sp. ZOR0011. Classification (NCBI taxonomy): domain Bacteria; kingdom Pseudomonadati; phylum Pseudomonadota; class Gammaproteobacteria; order Enterobacterales; family Enterobacteriaceae; genus Plesiomonas; species Plesiomonas sp. ZOR0011. The sequence goes on along the minus strand of NZ_JRKB01000073.1, from coordinate 6,717 downwards.
GCAAATTCCGCTTGCTGGTTTTGCCAAGCACTACCGTAGTTACCGGCCAGATGAGTGTACTTTTTCAGTTCGGGATAACCGTGAGCTGGCAGCATTTCACCGTTGGTGTACACATTGATACCGGTGCCTTCGGTTTGCTCCAGCAGGGCTTTGAGATCTTTGAGGTCGTGACCGGAGATCAAAATCGCTTTGCCTTTTACCGGACGCACGTTCACCTGCGTCGGCACTGGGTTACCGTACAGTGCGGTTTCACCGGTATCCAGCATCGCCATTACATCAAAGTTCATGCGGCCAATTGCCATGGCGTTATCCAGCAGGGTGGCGACATCGGTAGGATTGCTGCCTAACCACGCCATAAACGCGTGGAACTGCGCGTAAATAGCGCGATCTTGTTGTTCTAAAACACGGGCATGCTCCAAATAGGCTGCCGCACCTTTGAGGCCGTACAGGCACAGCATGCGTAAGCCGTGGATATCATCGCCGCATTCGGCTTTGTCTTTGTTCAGGGCATAGTCAGCGGATTGTGCCAGCAGCGCTGGTATGCTCAGATCGCTTAAGGTAATTGCGGCAACGGGTAGCTCAACATGGGCATTCGGTTCAACCTGCCGGCAACGTGCAGCTAATGCTTCACGCATGGCAATGGCTTGTTCGGTGTATTCGATGATGCGCGCAGAATCGAAGTTAACGTTGGTCAGCGTAGAGAAAAATGCCTTTGGGACAAACGCATCGATAGCATCATCAATAATATTCAGTTCACGCGCTTTTAATGCCCAAGCGGACAAGCCTTCCAGCACTGCAACCAGCAAGTCTTGCAGGTCAGAGGTTTCGGCGGTTTTACCGCACATACCCTGTGCGTAGGAGCAGCCATTGCCGGCTGGAGTTCGTATAGTTTGCTCACATTGTACGCAGTACATTGCTATCCCTCTTATAAGGTGTATTTAGTATGCTTCTTATTGAGCGAGGATAGGGGTAATAAAATAACATTTCAAATGCAACTTAATGGTCAGTTGATGTACATCAATTTAGCCGATAAAAATCGCATGCGGTGAAACGCTACCAAGCGTTGGCGTAATCAGTGTACTGAAGCGAAGAAATAAGCAAAAACAAGCAGATAAACGAAAGGGAAGGTAGGACGAGTGAGGTAAACTTCAGGAAGCCGCTGTACTTTGCTGCATTTTGCAGAGATAACGGCATCCTGAAGTTTATGCTGATAAGTTCAGTCAGTAGATTTGGCGTTTATTATTAGAGCGCAAATAGCGCCATTAATACCGGAGCGCTCAGGCTGAGTAAAAAGCCACTGACAATCGCGGCGGGCACTAAATCAACGCTGCCTGCGCGCTGGATAACCGGAAGGGTGAAATCCATGGCAGTAGCGCCACCAATGCCGACGGCAGTGGAGGTATAACGGCGTATCAACGATGGGATCAGCATAATCGCGACTAACTCACGCAGCAGATCATTAAAGAATGCTGCGCTGCCTAACACCGGCCCCAGCGCATCAGTCAGCATAATGCCTGATAGTGAATACCAGCCAAAACCGGATGCGATCGCTAAACCGGTATTCCAAGGCAGCCCCAATAACCAAGCGGCCAGTGCGCCACCGCCTAATGAACTGAAAAACACCACCACGGCAATCACCAACCCACGACGATTAAGCAGGATTTGGCGCAGCGGCATATTACTGTTGCGCAGCTGCATACCAATCAGCCAGAGCAGGAATATCAGCGCATATTCACTGGCTTTTCCGGCATTGGCCAGTAAAGGTTGCGTCATCAAGCCGAGAATAAAACCGCCGGCGACCACCCCGAGCAGTTGCAAAGAATCAACCGCCATCCGCAGGCGCGAAGGCAGTTTTTGTTGGTGCAGTTTGACGCGCCATTCCCAGCGCTTATCCATGATGCACAGTGCCAGCATATTGATAACGCAGATGCAGACAAAAAAGACCACTGCGGTGCTAAAAATGTGCTGTAGGTTACTGGTCAAATTATCCAGATAAGAGAGACTGGCGCCCATCAAAAACAGAATGATGTACACCATCCAACCACAGACTTTGCTGATCCAAGGGGCAAAACGCGGATGACGAACGGGGAGCAAATAACCGATTAACAGCGGAACAATTACAATCAGAAGGCCGGAGTACATCCTTTAACCCTTAACCATAAATCAGACAGACATATCTGTACCAAGCTATAGCAAACGGTTACTCGTGTAAAGAAATGTGTCAGCGATAGCATGTTATAACGCACTTGGCGGGAACGTCGCCAAATTATTACCAATATCTGTGAGATGCCACAGGATGAAATACCAAAAGACTTGACCGAGTTAGGCTGTCTTATAATGCTAACTACATTGCAGGTAATGGGGATGAGTGATGTTTCTCGAACGGATTGAGATGGTAGGGTTTCGTGGGATCAACCGCCTGTCACTGCAGCTGGATGACAACACGGTGCTGATCGGGGAAAACGCATGGGGTAAATCCAGTTTGTTGGATGCCTTGCGCCTGATCCTTTCGCCTGCGCAAGAGTTGTATCGTTTTCAGGTCAGTGATTTTTATCACCCGCCGGGAGAAGAGACGGCCAAAGAGCGTCATCTGCACATTGTACTGACCTTTTGCGAGCACACCGTGGGACATTGGTCTGCGGACAAATACCAGTTATTTAGCCCGGTGTGTACGCTTGGGGTCGATAATCTGCACCGGATCCACTTTCGCCTCGAAGGCGAGTGGTGCGAAGACGGTAGCGTCGCGACGTGGCGCAATTTTATCGATGCTGCAGGGCGCTCGATTCACGTGGCTAATATTGATGTGCTGATCCGGCAACTGATCCGCTTGCATCCAGTTCTGCGTTTACGCGATGCGCGGCAGGTGCGCCATCGGGTGCAAGAGTTGACCGAGAACGGGGTCCCGCTCGAAGGTTTTTCTGAGATAACCGACCGGTTAGCGCACAGCTTAAGTGAATGTCCAGAAAATATTACCAACCGTGAGATCCGTGAAGGCTTGGAGGCCGCGCGCCAACTGTTAGAGCACTATTTTGCCATTCATGACTCAGCCCCTTTGCCGCAAAAACGGCGCCGTATTCCTGATTTAACTCAGCATAACTCATGGCAATCATTGGAGATTTTGCGTGGATTGGCGAAACGGCCAGAGAATCGCAATATCCGTCTGCTGTTTTTGGGTATGTTTGCCAGCTTACTGCATTCGCGCGGCATTGACGCGCTTGCGCCTGAGGCAAGGCCACTGTTGATTATCGAAGATCCAGAAACCCGATTGCACCCGATTATGTTGTCGGTGGCATGGGGTGTTTTATCGGAACTACCGTTACAACGTCTGACGACCACTAACTCGGGTGAGCTGCTTTCCTATGTGCCGGTGGAGCGTATTTGCCGCCTAGTGCGTAACTCTAACAAGGTTTCAGCGTATCGGGTATTCCCTGGCATGCTCAGTCGTGAGGACAGCCGCCGCATCGCTTTCCATATCTGTTTTAACCGCGCAGCTTCTTTATTTGCACGCAGTTGGCTGCTAGTGGAAGGGGAGACGGAGGTGTGGTTGTTGACCCAGCTTGCGAGTTTGTCTGGTTATCATTTCCATTCGGAAGGGATCAAAATCATCGAGTTTGCGCAGTGTGGCTTAAAACCGCTGATCAAATTTGCTCGCGGGATGGGGATTGAGTGGCACGTGCTGACCGATGGCGATGATGCGGGGAAAAAATATGCCGCAACGGTGCGAGGCGCGCTGCGTAACAATGACACTGAGCGAGAGCGGTTAACCTTCTTACCGGTGTCGGATATGGAGATGTATCTGTATCGGGAAGGATTTGCTAGCGTGTTTCACCAAGTGGCGCAAATTCCGCAGGGCATTCCGATGTCTCCACGGCGAGTGATCGATAAAGCGATCCACAAAAGTTCGAAACCAGATTTGGCGCTGGCGATTGTGGAAGCGGCGGAGCAGCGTGGAGCCGATTCCGTGCCACGTTTGCTGCGACAGATGTTCTCACGGGTAGTCTGGTTATCACGCGGACGAGCCGGTTAAGCGCGAGGCACAACGTCGAGAAGTAAAACATAAGGCGCGCAAAATAAAACAGGAGACCTAGGTCTCCTGTTTTGTACCGCCGGTCACGGATTATCTATGGATAACTCCGCACGGCCTAGGCGTAGAGTAGGCGCTGAATCTTAAGACCGCATAGCCTTAGAGCGACTCGACTTGCGTGTTGTTCAGCACATAGTCCAGCGCTTCCATAGATGGAACATGCACGCCGTGATCGGAAACTGTCCAGCTTGCCAGCGCAGTGGCAAAACGCAGCCCTTGGGCAATATCCCAGCCTTTAATGGCCGCCCAAGCCAGACCGGCTACCAAAGTATCACCGGCACCCACTTCAGAGACCACATTGACCTTCGGTGGCGTGCTACGGAAGACGCCTTGTCCACTGACCGTAATCGCCCCCTGACAGCTGGCCGAAATCACCACCTGCGCTACACCGTTTTGGTGTAACTGATGAGCGAATGGCAGAGCTTGTTCTAAGGTGGTGATCTCTTTACCGCACCAGTGCGACAGCTCTTTCAGGTTCGGTTTGATCAAATGCGGACCGGCTTTTACACCCTCCGTCAGCGCGGCTGAACTGGAGTCGAAGTAAACCGTCGCGCCTTTGGCACGCAGGGCGCGGATCAATTCGGCATAGAACCACGGCTCGACACCTTGTGGCAGGCTACCACTGAGGATAAACAACGAGTCAGGACCCGCCTGATGACGCAGCTGATCAAACAGACGTTGCTGAATGGCCGTATCAACATGGAAGCCGGGAAAGTTAATCTCGGTTGTGCGGGTATTACTTTCAGCCAGCTTAATGTTGACTCGAGTACGGCCGTCGACGCGTAAGAACTGATCTTTCAGTCCTTTTTGCTCAAACAGGCTCTCAAATCCCATCTGGTTGTTATTGCCGAGAAAGCCGGTGACTGTAACGTCGGCACCCAGATCGGCCAAAATACGAGCGACATTGATCCCTTTGCCCGCACAGTGACGGCTGAAATCATTAACCAGATTCAGCTCACCCGGGTGTAATTCATCAATGTTACCGGTGAGGTCGATAGCCGGATTTAACGTTACCGCAATGACGCGCTGCATCCGCGATGACTCCTAAAAAGTAAAAATCAGTGACAACGTCACAGCACTGTCACTGATGTTCCGCAATCAATGTAATACCGCCAGTTGTTCAGTTCTTTATTATAGTACAGGCTGAACCGAATCAGCACTAGCTGATTATAATGCGCGCAATCGCTTTTTTAGCCTTGCGCTCAGGGCGTGCGGATAATAGCAGATTTATTATGCATTTTTAGAGTAATTTCGTTACTCATGTGATCTATTAGTGCATAACGGCGCTGATATTCGCCGCGTTTTTTACTCACCACATCTTGCAGTGCTTTGCGCGGCAGAGGCAGTGCCAATCGGTAATGGCCGGAGTTGAGTGCTTCGCCGGCAAACGTTTCCCAGAAACTGTCGTAATCCGCTTGAATGGTCTTGCGATAGCGCAGTGAACGGTAGATATGCGTTTGGTTGCTGGTGGCGATAATTTGCTGACCATCCAGAGCCATGACAAAGGCTGCGAGGGCATCAATCGCCAATTTTTTCGGGAACAAACCGTGTAAATCTTTGGTTGCGACTTTGATCACTTCATGAGGCGTCCTTTGGCGCGGTCCCTGTAAGCCACCAATATAGATAGCCGGGCGACCTTCCAGCTCAATCAAATTGAAGGTGACGGTGACTAGTACTTGTCCCTGCGGGTTGTATAAGCGTAAAGATAGCTCGCCTTCTTTATCAAATGAGTGCAGCGCGGAGATCTGTACCGGATAAAACTCCCCTGATTTGCCTTCCAGCTCTGCCAGCGTAAAACCCTCATTGGACAAGCACGCTTGTACCACATCACTTGGCAGATGATTTAGCAGCAGTTGATAGTGCTGGCTGAGTAAATTTAGGCGCTGGCTCAGATTCAAGCCTCGGCTTAAGTACGGGCGATGCAAACGTAAGGCAACCGACGGCTCTTTTTGCGCCAACGAGCACAGCGCATCGGTTTGGCCAATCGTACTCAGCCAGCGTAGCGTCCACGGAAAGGTGAGCAATGAGCGCAGGAAAAACTTGATCCGATTTTTAGGATGATGCAAACAACCTTGCTGAGTCAGGCGACCACTACTGAGGTTAAACAGCATCCGCACACCGGCAGACGTTATTGGGGTATCAGTATTACGTAGGGAAGGGCAAAGTTCAGGTGAAAAAAGCAGGTGGTTCATAACGTCTCTGTCGTATAGCCGTGGATCAATGGCGCCATATATACGCGCTGTCACCTAAACGGTAGGACAACTGAACTGAGGTTTGTTGCATATCTGAACAATCAGATAGACACCGCATGCGATAGCGGTATAGAAAGAGATAAAAGTCGTCACAAAACACGATTAATGTGATTTTTACCGCTCTTCTAGACTTTTTTGCTTGAAAACTGCACATTGTGCATGAATGTCAGCCAGATGGCCGTTAATTCTGGTTTCGGGTGTTGACATAACGCAGGAATCAGGTAGTATCTGCATCCGTTCCCGGGGACATGAAAACATAACGTTTTGATGTTAAAGGGAAAATAAAAAGTGGTAATTGAAAGCGATATGCGGGAATAGCTCAGTTGGTAGAGCACGACCTTGCCAAGGTCGGGGTCGCGAGTTCGAGTCTCGTTTCCCGCT